>DMMK01000209.1 GCA_003453085.1 Verrucomicrobiales bacterium | reverse complement strand
GAAGGCACCCCCCAGCAGGTGCAGAAGGTCATGGACACCGTGCGGGACCAGCGCATTCCCGTGGTCCTTTCCGAAAGCACCGTCAGTGACAAAGCCATGCGCCAGGTGGCCAAGGAAACGGGTGCACGTTATGGCGGCGTGCTTTATGTGGACTCATTGACAGGCAACGAAGGTCCGGCGCCCACGTATCTGAAATTGCTGCAATACAATGCCGACACCATCGTGAAGGCATTCACCGCTCCCTGATCCTCCATGTCTGCCGTCCCCCTGCCGATCTCTGTCGAAGTTGCCGATGTCACCGTGGCCTACGCAAACGGGCACATCGCGCTGCGGGATGCCTCCTTCACCCTCCAGGCCGGGACCATCTGTGCGCTGGTGGGGGTGAATGGCAGCGGCAAGAGCACGCTTTTCAAGTCCATCATGGGCTTCCTCAAGCCGGCCAAAGGACAGGTGCGCATCGCCGGAGACAGCGTCGCCGTGGCCCGCCGCAACAAGCTGGTGGCCTATGTGCCCCAGAGTGAGGAGGTGGACTGGACCTTCCCCGTCAGCGTCTGGGATGTGGTGATGATGGGGCGTTACGGCCACATGAACTTCATGCGCATCCCCCGGGCGGAGGACAAGCGCATCGTCCAGGAAAGCCTGGAACGTGTGGGCATGGAGGGCTTCAAGGAACGCCAGATTGGCGAGCTCTCCGGCGGGCAGAAAAAGCGTGTCTTCCTGGCCCGTGCCCTCGCTCAGAAGGGGCGCATCATGATGCTGGACGAACCTTTTACCGGCGTGGATGTGCAGACAGAGACGGCCATCATCGAACTGCTGCGCTCTTTGCGTGAGGAAGGGCACATCATCCTGGTCTCCACGCACAACCTGGGCAGCGTGCCTGAATTCTGCGACCAGGTCGTCCTCATCAACCGCACTGTGCTCGCCTACGGTCCGACGGATCAAGTCTTCACGGAGCAAAACCTCACCCATGCTTTCGGCGGCGTGCTGCGGCAGTTCCACTTCGAACAGTCCACCATTCAGGAGCACGACGGCCGTACCGTGAAGCTCCTCACCGATGATGAGCGCCCGCTCGTCTTTGGCAAAGACGGACACCTGGAATACACCGACCGCCAGGGGCGCGAAAACGTCGTGCGGGAACGGGACAAGGAGGTGGGGGAATGAACGAGCTGCTCACCCCCTTTCACTACGAGTACATGGTCAAGGCCATCCTCGTCAGCGGCCTCATCGGCGGGGTGTGCGCTTTTCTGTCCTGCTTCATCACCCTCAAAGGCTGGTCGCTGATGGGGGACGCCCTTTCCCATGCGGTGGTGCCAGGTGTTTCGCTGGCCTGGATGGCCGGGCTGCCTTTCTCTGTCGGCGCATTCATCGCTGGGGTGCTGGCCGCCCTGGGCATGGGCTGGGTGAAGGCCAATTCGCGCTTGCGGGAGGATGCCGTCATTGGCGTGGTCTTCACCACTTTCTTTGCAGCAGGCCTGCTGCTGCTCACGCTTTACCCGAGCAACCTCAATCTCCGCACCATCATCTTTGGCAATATCCTGGCCATCTCAGATCCGGACATCCTCCAGGTTCTCATCATCTCGGCCATCTCCATTTTGATCCTGGGACTGAAGTGGAAGGACCTGCTGCTCTACTGCTTTGATGAAACCCACGCGCGCAGCATCGGGCTGAATACCCGCTTTCTGCACTTCCTCCTCCTCGCCCTGCTTTCGGCCACCGCCGTCGCGGCCTTGCAAACCGTAGGCGCGTGCCTAGTCGTGGCCATGCTGGTGACCCCCGGTGCCACGGCTTATCTGCTGACGGATCGCTTTGGCAAAATGCTCGGCATCGCCACCGGCACGGGCGTGTTCTGCGGTGTCACAGGGGCCTATGCCAGCTATTACCTGAATGGCTCCACCGGTGGCTGCATCGTCGTCCTGCAGACGGTCGTGTTTCTGGCCGCCCTTGTCCTGGCCCCCAAGCATGGTCTGCTGGCCGCCCGCACACAACGTCAACTAGCCTCCCTGTCATGAGCTGGTACGAGCCCTTTCTTTACAGCTTTATGAACGAGGCGCTGCTGGTCGCGGCGCTCGTCGGGGCCGTGTGCGCCGTGCTGTCCTGTTACCTAGTGCTCAAGGGCTGGTCGCTGATGGGGGATGCCATCTCTCACGCCGTCCTTCCCGGAGTGGTGCTGGCCTACCTGGCTGGGTTGCCGCTGCCTGTCGGGGCCTTCGCCTCGGGGCTGCTCTGTGCCACGGCCACCGGCTGGATCAAGGCCAACAGCCGCATCAAGGAGGACACCGTCATGGGCATTGTCTTCACCGGCCTCTTTGCCCTCGGCTTGGTGATGTTTTCCAAAGTGCAGTCCGAGCTGCATTTGAATCACATCCTGTTCGGTAACGTGCTCGGCATCGAGCGCGATGACATGATCCAGACCGTGGTCACCGCCTCGCTCACGCTGATCATCCTCCTGCTTCTGCGAAAAGACCTGCTGCTTTTTTGCTTCGATCCCTCGCATGCCAGCGCCATCGGCCTGAATACCCGCGTCCTTTACTATGTCTTTCTC
>DMMK01000713.1 GCA_003453085.1 Verrucomicrobiales bacterium | reverse complement strand
CGCCGCGCTGAAAGCCGCCGGCCTCCAGTGCCATGCCATCTCCACCCACCTCGTGGGCCAGGCTGTGTGCGACAACATTGACCCCCGCCACGCCCAGATCCTGCCTCCGCACATCTATGGCGCTGGCGCACGCCTTCCGGCTCGCCATCGCCATAGATGTGCGGAGGCAGGATCTGGGCGTGGCGGGGGTCAATGTTGTCGCACACAGCCTGGCCCACGAGGTGGGTGGAGATGGCATGGCACTGGAGGCCGGCGGCTTTCAGCGCGGCGCGTTTGGCATCGCAATAGGCCTGATCCGCCTTGGCGACTTCGAAGTGGTCGCCCCAGCAGGCGAGCTCGACACCATCATAACCAAAGGCCTTGGCCTTCTGCAGCATGGTGTCAAAGGAGAGATCGGCCCACTGGCCGGTGAAGAGGGTGACGGGTCTGCCCATAGGAATTGGTAGGTTCGGGTTTGGTTTGGGGATGGGGGTCGGAAAAAACGACGTGCGCCGATTCTCTTTAGCCAGGGCACCTTGGCAATCGAAATGTCACCTACAGGCGCTTTCCGCCATGTGCATTCCCGATAGTCCCCCGTGGCTAGAATAGGCTTCCCTCGGGCCGTTGATATCGCCTAGCATCCATTCACCACCATGAAGCGTCTCATCCTGGCCGCCGCCTTTCTTTCGTCCTTCAGCCTTTCGCAGATTGCCTCTGCGGCTGAGCCTTTGCGGGTTTTTATCCGTGCAGGCAAAAAGTCCCATGCGCCGGGGCCCATGATTTCCCCCAATTTCTCAAAGACTGGGTGCCCCTGCTGAACGAGCGTGGTGCGCAGGCGGATGGTGGGCTGGAATTTCCCACCAAGGAGCAACTGGACAAGACGGATGTGCTCATCCTCCACGCCCAGGAGGCCGGAAACATCAAGATCGGCGAGGAGCGCAAGAACCTCATGGAATTCCTGAAGCGAGGTGGTGGCCTCGTGGTCATCCATGCGGCGGCCGTTTCGCGCGATCACGATTGGTTCAAGACGATCATCGGCGGGTCCTGGAACTTTAGCCGCACCAAGTGGCTGGAGGCTCCCATGAGCCTTTACTTCACGGATCACGAAAACCCGATCACGAAGGACATCTCAAACTTCGATCTGGATGACGAGATCTACTACGACATGGACATGCTGCCCGAGGCCAAGATCCTCGCCGCTGCCTACACGCCTAAAGCCGCAGACACGGGCGGCAAAGGCAACAAGGAAGCCCAGCAACGCGCTGCCGAGGCCGTGGCCAAAAAGAAGGCCGTGAACATCTACGACATCCAGCCGCAGATGTGGACTTACGAGAAAGAAAACTACCGCGCTTTCACCTGCATTCCCGGCCACTGGTACAAAAACTTCTCCCATGTCGGCATCAAGGCCGCGATTCTGCGCGGCATCGCCTGGGCAGGGAAACGGGAGAACGTGGACGAACTCTGCAAGCCGGAAGAACTGGGCAATGCGCTGCGCTACGCCGAAGGCGGCGTGCCACGCCCGTTGGAAATGCCAAAGCAGCTCGAAGTACACCCAGAGTTTGACCTGACCCTGGTCGCCGCTGAGCCGCTGATCAATAAACCCATGAACATTGACTGGGATGAAAAAGGCCGTCTCTGGGTGGTGGAGACCCCCGAATATCCCAACGGTCTGCGTCAGGCGAATGTGGATGCCTGGAAGGACTCCGGCTCCATCAAGCCTGGGCAATATGAGCGTGAACCCCTCGACCGTGTATCCATCCTTTCCGACAGCGATGGCGATGGTGTGATGGACAAAAAGACCGTCTTTGCCGACAAGATCGAACTGGCCACCAGCAGCGTGTTTTATAAAAACGGCATCATCGTCTGTGCTGCCCCAGACATCTGGTTCTTTGAAGACACGAATGGTGATGACAAGGCAGATAAACGCACGAAGATTTACACCAACCTGGGCAATCGCGACACCCATGCGGTGATCAACAACATGCGCTGGGGTCTGGATGGCTGGGTGTACGCCACTCATGGTTATTCCAGCACGGAAGATGCGAAGTCGGGCGATGGCAGCAAAGGCTTCGGCCCCATCGGTGCTGGCGTGGTGCGCTTCAAGCCGGATGGCAGCGCCATCGAGCAATACGCCTCACGCGGAGGCAATACCTGGGGCCTCGACATCACCACCGATGGCCAAGTTTTTTACACTCAGCCCACCAGTGGCAATCACTTCATCCATGTGGTGCTGCCTGAGTATGTTTTGGCCAAAGGCAAGCTGCCGGGCGTTGTCGGCACAAACGCAATGCTGCCGAAGGAGCCCACCTATCCCGCCATGCACTGGGAACAGCAGGCCTATGTGCAGATTGACCAAGTGGGCAGCTACACCGCCGCCGCAGGTTGCGCCATTTATGAAGGTGGAGCCTGGCCGCAGAAATGGAACTACGGCTATTTCACCACAGAACCCACTCTGAACATCGTCAGCCACTTCATGGTGGAGCCGGATGGTGTCACGTATAAGGCCAAGCGCGAGCCTGGTCGCGAGCAGACTGAATTCATCCGTAGCAGCAACCTTTGGTTCCGTCCCATCGAAGTCCGTGTCGGACCTGATGGTGCGCTCTACGTGGTGGACTTCTGCAACCAAGCCATCATTCACAATGACACCCGTGGCCCCACACACGGCCCGGCCAATGCCGCTGTGCGTCCTGACCGCGACCACTATTATGGCCGCATCTGGAAAGTTCAGCACAAGCAGGCGAAGCAAGTCGCTGCCCACGTTTCGACAAACTCGAATGGCACCCAGGGCAGTGCTGCCCTGAAAACCTACGAGGCCGCTCAACAGGCTGTAAAGAGTGACACTGGCCGCCAGCAAGTGCTCAAAGACTTCGCTGGCGCTCAAGATGACTGGACTCGTTCGGCCATCATCGCGGCCTGTGGTTCGCAGGCACAGTTTTGTGTCGAGGCTGCTTTGATCAGTCCGCTGGCAGGTAAGCTAGATTCTTTTGTAGCCGCGCTACTGCCTTCTTCTTTGCCTGCGGGCGCTGCCCAACTCATCACTGCATGTGCCTCTACTGACTCCGCTGTGGATGCTTTGAAAATTACTCTCCTGCGTGGCATCTCCCAGCAGGTCAATGAAGCTCCTAAGTTTACCCCAGAGCTTACAGCTTCGCTAAAGAAGCTCCTCGCCCAACCTTCGCTTGCCGCCGCCACGTTGCCATTGATCACGAAATGGGACAAAGACAGAGCGCTAGCCGCAGAGGTGAAAGCTCAACTCGCTCAATTCACCACGGCGCTGTCTGACAAGGCTGCACCTGTTGAGGCGCGCATTAACGCCGCCAAGGCACTCATTTCTGTTGGTGGCGAGGCCAGCGGTTCTGTCGTCCAAGCTTTAGCCGCTCCTGACTCTCCCGAAGCGCTGCAATCTGCCATCATCGCCGCCATGGGTGAAAGCGGGCAGGTGCTCGACCTAGTGCCAGCTATGAGTCGCCTCAAAGCGGGGCTGCAGAATAAGGCCTTCGAGGCCATCCTCAAACGGGCCGATGCCACCAGTGCTCTGCTGGCCGCTGTCAAAGAGGGCAAGCTGGATCGTGCTCTCTTCGCCCCGGGCGATGTCGCCCGTCTGCGGTCGCACCCGAACAAGCCGATTGCCCGCACGGCTAACGAATTGTTTAAAATTAACAATGCGGCCAAGGATGCCATCATCGCCAAGCTGATCCCCGAGGTGGAAAAGCAGGGTAATGTGGCGAATGGCAAGATGCTGTTCAGCGCCGCCTGCGCGGTGTGTCACAAGCTGGGTGACATCGGGGTGGCTGTCGGTCCGCCGCTAGATGGCATGGGCGCTCATGGCCCGGCGGAACTGCTGGTGCACATCGTGGATCCGAACCGTGAAGTGGACCCCAGCTTCTGGGCCTTTAACATCACCACGAAAAAGGGTGAGGCCCTGCAAGGCGTGATCACTAGCGAAAACACCGCCACCGTGACTCTGGCAACTCAGGTGGGCAAACGTGAGGTCGCAAAGGCCGATATTGATAAGCGAGAAAACACCCGCCGCAGCTTGATGCCAGAGGGGCTGGATGCTCTGGGGCCGGAAGCTTTGCGTGACATCCTCGCCTTCATCTGTGGCGATGCGTCCAAGCACTATCGCATCTTAAATCTCGCTGAGGCTTACACCGCCGACAGCCGCGAAGGTGTCTTTGCGGGGCCTGCGGCCAATCAAGGTCAGGTGCGCCTAGC
>DMMK01000083.1 GCA_003453085.1 Verrucomicrobiales bacterium | reverse complement strand
GGTGAAGGGTGCGTACTCATCGTTTCACAACAGCCGCATCATGGTTCAAAAGGGCCTGGGCCAGCACCGTGGCGGCAGCGGTGGGTGCTAGCGGCAATGAGGCATCTTGCGGCGCTTGGCCCGTCTGTAGGAGAGCTCTAGCTTCCTTGGGATTCGCTTCAAAATGCTTCAACTGCTCCTCAAAAAGTCGTGAACAGATTTCCACCTCATGTGTATCAGGCTGACGGCTAAGGCAGCGCAGAAAGCCATAGCCGATCATCTTCACCACATCACCCCGGCATTCGCGCTGCATCTTTTCTCCCAGCACCCGTGCGGCTTCTACATACTGCGTGCCATTGAGCAAAATGAGGGCCTGAAGCGGACTGTCAGTGCGCTCTCTTTTGGCCGAACAGACCGCTCTTCGGGGCGCATCAAAGGCGACCATGGCGGGAGGTGGGCTAGTGCGCCGCCAACTGGTGTAGAGACTGCGACGGTACACGCTGCCATCCTTGGCCACCTCCGCAGGCTTGAACGCCTCCGACATTTCATACGGATTCACAGGCACCCCACCAATCTGTGTTTTCAGCAATCCAGCACTCGCCAAGGCATTGTCGCGGATCATTTCCGCTGGCAGGCGGAATCGTGGACCACGGGCCAGCCATTGGTTTTCAGGATCATCGGCCATGATCGACGCATTTGCCATGCTTCGCTGCTGATAGACATCGCTGGAGACGATTTCTTTGATCAGAGCCTTCATGTCCCAGCCTGTCTCCATCAGACGCAAGGCCAAGTAGTCGAGCAGTTCCGGGTAGATGGGTTTCTCCCCTTGGCTGCCGAAGTCTTCACTGGTCTTCACCAATCCTCGGCCAAACAAACTTTGCCATAAACGGTTAACGGTCACCCGGGCCGTCAGAGGATGATCCGGCGCTGTCAACCAGCGAGCCAGCCCGAGGCGGTTCAGCGGTGCATTCTTCGGAAACGGCGACAGGAAGGCGGGTGTCACAGGGGGAGCCTCTTCCCCCCGTTTGTCATACTCCCCACGAATCAGAACATACGCTTTTTTAGGCTGCGGCAGCTCCTTCATCACCATGATCTCCTTTTGGGCATCATTAAAGGCGGTCAACTCCGCCCGTGCCGCATGAAGCTGAGCCAGCAAGGGTTTGAGGGTGTCATTTGGCGGTCGAGAAACGTCCCGGTCAAACACCCGCAGCTCATCCACCCAGCCGCCTTTGAAACCACGATCTCGAAAGCGCTCGCCAAGGCTAATGTAATCCCCGCCGCCACCGGTGATGTCGCGAGTCAGATGATCCCGGATCACCTCGATATCAGCCCGCTTCCCGTTCATATAGATGCACAAGCCAGAGGCACGGCTGCTGCCATCATTCGTCACCACCACATGCACCCACTCATTGAGCGGCAAGGGATCCCTGGCCCGAATGGAAATGGCATCTCCTGGCCAAAAGTGAATGAGTGACCACTTCAGCTTGCCCTCTTCAATCAAAAGCTCATACCCACGGCTGGCCGCATCGGTCCAGGCGCGGGAACGATGCAGGACGACCGCCCGCTCTTTCACATCGGGGGTTTTCATCCATAAGGACAGGCTGAAGGGATCATGCCGATGAAAATTGCCTACAGAGGTATCCACCGGATCATCCCCCGTGAACTGAATGGCCTTTCCCACGCGTCCCTCGACGAGCTTGTTTTCGCCTTTCAGAATGGCGGCGGGATCTGTCGCCTTGTCTTTTGGGTCTTTTGCAGCAGGTGAGGGATGCAGTGCATCGGCCAGCTTGTTTTTCTCCAAAACATCAAAAGTAAAATGGGCCACCTGCCCCTCTGGCTGTGTTGGCACGCCTTCGGGCCAATGGAGCATCTGTAATCCCTCACCATAGGTAACCCCGCCCACATCACGAATCTGCCGCTCCAGTTGAGCGACGTTCTTCTCCAGACCTGCCTTCTGCCCTTTTTGGCTTTGGTCCATCAGCATCAGCGCAGGCGTAGGGGCCGAATTAGTGAAGTAGGAGTACAGGCCTGCCTCATCAATATTCTGGAGAAAGGCCGCCAGGCCGTAGTATTCCGTCTGCTTGATGGGATCATACTTGTGATCATGACAGCGCGAGCACTCGAACGTCAGCCCCAGGAACGCGGTGGCAAACGTCTGCACACGATCCGCCACATACTCGATGCGGTATTCCTCCTCCACAGAACCGCCCTCGGATTCCTGCTGATGCAGACGATTGAAGGCCGTAGCCAGAATCTGCTCATCCGTGGCATTTGGCAAAAGGTCCCCGGCCACCTGCCAGGTGATGAATTGATCAAAGGGTAAGTTCCGGTTAAAAGCCTGAATCACCCAGTCACGCCACATCCAGACATCCCGCAGACGGTCCACCTGAAATCCATAGCTGTCCGCATACCGGGCCACATCCAGCCAATCCACCGCCATACGCTCCCCGTAGGCAGGTGAAGCCAGAAGCTTCGTCACCACAGCCTCGTAAGCCCCCTCCTGCTGCTTGCCCGAAAAAGCCAAAACCTCTTCCGCTGAAGGAGGCAGGCCCGTCAGGTCAAAACTGACGCGTCGCAACAGGGTGGCTGCATCCGCCCTCTGTTGCAGAGCTAGCCCCCGTGATTTCAGACCCTGCGCCACTAGATGATCAATAGGCCCCTTTGCCCCGGTGGCCTTAACCGCAGCTTTCCAGCGAGGCAATGCATCCTGATCCGGCGGGATGAAACTCCAGTGCTTTTGATATTCCGCACCTTCATTCACCCATTGCTTCAGCTTGGCTATTTCACTTCCGGTTAGGCGGCCCAGCTTAGACTCCGGTGGCGGCATCACTTCATCCTCATCATGAGAAAGCACACGCTCGATGATCAAGCTTTTCAGCGCATCCCCCGGCACGATGTGGCCGTCGGCAACTGCCGCAGCACGTTCATCCAAGCGGAGATCACCTTTGCGTGTCTTGGGGTCAAAGCCATGGCAGTGAAAACACTTGTCTGAAAGGATGGGACGGATGTCCCGGTTGAACTCCATCTTTTCCGCCTGGGCAGAGGACGCACAAGCCAACCCTAAGCCCGCCAGCGCAAAGCCTAGAACAGCACTCAGGGAAAATGAAACCTTCCAAGTCATGCTGCATTATACGCAACACCCTGTTGCCTCTTTGGGATTTATCTGTGTCTAATCGTGATACACCCAAACTCTACCTGCCTTGTGGCATCATCTTGCCAAGAGGCTTTTCATGTCGGATTCTATGGAAGGGCCATGCCAACGAAACGCAAATACCTGAATTACACCACCCCGTGGGGCGTCAGCCTGTCTCCCATTGCCCGGGCTGGCTGGTCGGCCTTTTTGATTCATGAGAGCGGATACCAGCCTGCCTTGGAAAACTGGAACCACGAAGGAGTAGACAGTCCTTTTTGGCGATTTTACCACAACCCCCAAGCGGGCTGCCACCTCCGCTACCAGGGCCGCGATATTCCGCTGCTGCCGGATGAATGCGTCCTCATCCCTGCCAACACCATCTTTGACTGCTGTGCCCCCACCACCGCCTGCCACTACTGGCTGCATTTCACCGTCACCCGGCTCGCTGGCCCCGTACCCGTGGGTCCTGTCGTCCTGCCTGTGGATGAAACTTTGCGTGTCTTGATCCAGGCCGTTCTTCGCACACATGGCGAGACCTCCCATGCCCAGCGTGATCATCGCCTTTATCACGAAAGCGCCGCACTGCTGCACACCGCTTTTGCCCACCTGGAGTTGCCGACATCTCCCTCATTGCCTGATCGCTTGCTTGACGTGCTGGACCTCATTCAAAAGGCACCTCATTCTCACCTGTCGAATCCCTTCCTCGCAGATCGTGCAGGCATGAGCCTGGAACGTTTCATCCGCGCTTTCCGCGAGCATACCGGACAAACTCCTGCTGCTTATGTCACGGCCACCCGATTACGTCTGGCAGGAGAGGTCTTGGTCCTAACGGATAAAACCATTGACCAGATCGCCATCGAACACGGTTTCCCCAATCGCCACTACTTCACCCGCATCTTCACCCAGCACTTGGGCTGTGGCCCTGCGGAGTTTCGGGCGCGGCAGCATCGGCGGAGAGGCAGGTAGCACTGCCAGCGTTACCCCTGCCAATCTGCGGCCAGACGGGCAATTTCTTCCTCAGGCACGTCCTTGATTTTTTGCGCCAGAGTCCAGCGATAGCCAAAAGGATCTCCCACCCGTCCGGTGCGATCTCCCCAAAACTGGTCGGCAGGA
>DMMK01000724.1 GCA_003453085.1 Verrucomicrobiales bacterium | reverse complement strand
CTGCGCCGACCCCCGCCCCGCGCTCAGCTCCTGCGCGATGGCCCCCCCCGGCACCGCGGCCGGCGCGTCAAAGGGGGTGCAGGCTGCGCCGCCGTCCACCGCCGCCGATGGCAATCCGGCCCGCACTCGCGGGCTAAACATTGTGGGGCTACAGCGGGCAGGTTTTACCCGTGAGCAGATGCGCGCCATCCGCGTCGCCTTCCGCAAAGTCTATCGCAGCGGCCTGAACAATGCGCAGGCTGTGGAGGAACTGCGCAGCGGTCCGCTGACGGCAGAAGCGGCCGTTTTCACGGATTTTGTTTCCACAACAAAACGCGGCATTACCCCAGGGAGCAAAGCCGGGGTGGAAGACGGCGAGGATTGATCGCGCCGTCCCCAACTGGAGTGATTAGGCTGTTTTTTCCATCAAGCCATGCTGGATGCAGTATTGCACCAGCTCTGGCAGGGATTTGACCCGCAGCTTTTCCATGAGGCGTACCCGGTAAGTGCTGACGGTCTTGCTGCTGAGGCTCAGATCGGAGGCAATTTCTTTAATGGCGTCGCCGTTGATCAGCTTGCGCAGTACCTGAAATTCCCGTTCGGAGAGCGTCGTATGGGGCTGCTCCTGGAAGTCGGAACGGACAAAGGCGGCCAGGTTTTGGGCCAGATTGGGGCTGATGTAATTCTGACCCACCAGGATTTCCTTGATGGCTTTGAGAAATTCACCAGTACCAGCGCTCTTGCAGACATAGCCTGCGGCACCAGCTTTGAAGGCCCGGACGCCATAGACGGATTCATCATGTCCGCTGCAAACGAGAACAGCAGGGGCGTGGGGGCGTGCTTTCATTTCAGCCAGGAAGTCCAGCCCATTCCGACCGGGAATGGTCACATCCAGGATCACCACATCCCAGGGCTGGGCGGCCATCATGTCTTGTGCTTCCTGGTAAGTGCCGGCTTCGCCGAACTCATAACTGCCCAGCGTCATCATCGCGTGCTTGTAGGCGTCGCGCATGAGCTGGTGATCATCAACAATGAGAACTCTCTTCATTAATCGCAATTTTGGCGGAACTTTTTGTGAAATACAGCAATAATTATGGATTCATCACTCAGATTTGCGACTTACTCGTGTCGAAGGGCCTCCACGGGGTTCATTCGGGCGGCTCTACGGGCAGGATAGATGCCAAAAGCAATGCCAGTGAAGACGGAAATCAGGAATGCCAGGGCGGGGGACCAGATTTTGACCACCGTGGTTACACCAGCAAAATGCTCCACCGCAATCGGGATGGAGACACCGACGATGACGCCCAGCACCCCCCCGGCACCTGAGAGAAGGACGGTTTCAATCAGGAACTGGACCACGATGTCCGCCTGACGTGCGCCCATGGCGCGGCGGATGCCGATCTCGCGGGTGCGCTCCGTCACACTGGCCAGCATGATGTTCATGATGCCGATGCCGCCCACCAGCAGGGAGATAGCAGCGATGCTGCCGAGCACGATGCTGAAGATCTGCTTGGTGCGCTCCGCCTGGCGGAGCAATTCGACGGGGACGATGATGCGCCAGTCTTCCTTTTTGTGATTCTTCGCCATGAGATGGCGGATGGCATTGGCCCGGCTTTCCACCTGGTTTACATCCTCCACGCGTATGATGGCCTCGTGGAACTCCACCTTTTCCGCCTCGAAGCTGCCGCTACGCATGCGAAAAAAGGTCTCGCCATACTGATCCATCAGCGTGGAAAAAGGGATCATCACCTGGGCGCTGCCCACATTGCTGGTGTTGCTGCCGCTGTCGCCCCCCACGCGTTGACCCTCATCTTCCATGATGCCGAGGATCTTGTAGTAGTAGCCTTTGACGCGCACGGATTTGCCCGTCGGTGTGGAAAGCGGGAAGAGTTTGGCTGCTGCCGTCTGGTTCAGCACGCAGACGGGCAGTTTTTCATTGAGTTCCAGGTCGGTGAAAAAGCGGCCCTGAATCACCGTGCGGTTGCGCATCTGCGGATAAACCGGCAGCACGCCCAGGATCTGGCCGTCCACGCTGCGGTCCAAGTTCCAGATGTTTTCGCTGAGGATGCGGCTGGGCACCACGACGCTGACGCCGGGCACCGTCTGGCGGATCTGCTGCATGTCACGGGTGGTGAGGCCATATTCCAGAACCATGCTGCGGGCCTCGGCGGAGGATCCCTGGCCGTCTGGCGGTTTCACGCTTTCGAGAATGATGTTTTGGCTGCCCAGTCGGCGGATCTGCTCCTGCGCCTCATGGCTGGCACCTTCGCCGATGGCCAGCATGGCCACGACGGACGCCACCCCGAAAATGACCCCCAGGGCGGTCAGAAAGGAGCGTAGCTTGTTGAGCCAAATGCTCTTCATCCCCAGGGAAACAGTGCGCCACAAATGCTGGGGCGAGGCAAAAAGACGGAGGATGGGATGGCGGGCTAACAGAGACATCTATCAAAAAAGGGGGGCTTATAGCACGGTGTGAGAGGGCAGGTTCCTTCAAATGGTCAAGGATTAGTGATAAATCCCGTGGCGTGCCCTGCGGGGATTTTACTGCTTGCGACGGAGAGTTGGCCCCGTTAGAGCCGCTGACAATGCGTGCATTTGCTGCCCTCTCTCTGCTGCTGTTTTTGCCGGGTTGTACGGAGCTGGCCGATCATGGACCCGCCTCACCCCGCATCCTGGCACGGATGGAAACGCAGGCTGTGACGAAGGATGTTTTTCTTCGCCGGATGCAGAATGCCGCCCATCTGCCAACATCTTCAGTCACGCTGCCTTTCAAGCTTGTGGATGGGGTGCCTGTAGCAAAGGCAAGGCTGAACAATCATGGTCCTGTGCCCATGATGCTGGATACCGGGGCCTCTCGCACGATGGTCCAGGCTTCGCTTGTTGTGGCGGCGAAGGTCCCTGTCATGCATGCCTCGGATGCCACCGTGGAATTGCAGGGCATCGTTGGGCGCGAGCAGGGGCGCATCGGCCTGCTGGATCCATTGACGCTGGGTTCCTGGTCGCTGCATGGATATCCCTGCCTGGTGAGGACCTATGAAAACAGGCTCACGAACCGCCGTGGGGCCAGCCGGTTCCCTGAATGCCTGCTGGGATTCGATGTGGCGCTGAACCATTGCACTTTCTTGACCCTCGATTACCCCTCCAACGAGGTCATTTTTGGTTTTCAGGAAAGATTCAGGCCTCAGGCTGGCAAAAGGCTGGCGAGCACGCCCTTCCGGCTAAAGCAGGGAGTGCCGGTCATCACCCTGCGCTCCGGTGCTGTGAGATGGGAGGCGATTGTGGATGCAGGATCCTTTAACAAGATCGAAATCAGCGAATCACTGGCGGGCCGCCTTGGGGTGCAGCAGCAGGGGGAGCAAGTAAAGGGGCTATATCTCATGGCGGTGGGTGGCACGGTGACCTCTGGCCAAGCCAATTTGCGCACGGTTAAGCTGCCGGATCTGACGCTGGCAGGGGACCATTACCGGGATGTGCGGGTGGATATCGCCCCTGGGCCGCCACGGGTGGGCAGCTTTTTCCTGAAGGACTATCGAGTCACCTTCGATATGAGGCGGAAACTTCTCCATCTGGAGTGGTGACGACATTCAGGCTGTCCATCCGTCCCAGAAACCGCTAAAAAATTCATTTCCAGAGTTGCAAAGCCCTTCCGGACTTCTATTCTCCAACCTGCTTGTGAAATTTTTCACAAGCGCATTCACCGAGATTTTATGGGTAATTTCTTTCCGCGTTGGACCACTTGGCTGCCTTTAAAGCTGGCCGTCGGGGTCGCATTCATCGCTTTTGGGGTGAGTGTGGGCGTCGCTTATTATTTCACCCCCAAGTACACCGGGGTGGGGTATGAGAG
>DMMK01000512.1 GCA_003453085.1 Verrucomicrobiales bacterium | reverse complement strand
CTGGCCTACCGCATGCAGATGAGTGTGCCGGAGGTCATGGACATCTCCAAGGAGCCCGCCAAGGTCATCGAAGACTATGGGGCCAAACCCGGTGAGGCCAGCTTTGCCAACAACTGCCTGCTNNCATCAGCCAGTATGAAATGGCCTACCGCATGCAGACCAGCGTGCCGGAGCTCATGGACATCACACGGGAGAACCAGGCCACGCTGGACATGTACGGCGCGCAGCCCGGGAAGGCCTCCTTTGCCAACAACTGCCTGCTGGCACGTCGCCTGGTGGAAAAAGGTGTGCGCTTTGTGCAGCTCTTTGACTGGGGCTGGGACTTTCATGGCACTTCGGAAGCAACAGGCATCACCGACGGTCTAACCAAAAAGATGGCCGAGACGGACAAGCCCGTGGCCGCATTGATCAAGGATCTGAAACAGCGCGGGTTGCTGGAGGACACCCTCATCATCTGGGGCGGCGAATTCGGCCGCACACCCTTCCGCGAAGGCCGCACCGCCGCCAGCAAGGTGCTGGGACGGGACCACTACCCGGACTGCTTCACGCTCTTCATGGCCGGGGGCGGGGTGAAGTCAGGCTTTGACTATGGCAGCACGGATGAACTGGGTTTCAGCGTGGCTGAAAAAAAGGTCCACATTCATGACTTCCAAGCCACCGTGATGCACCTGCTGGGCTTTGACCATGAGCGCTTCACCTATCGCTTCCAGGGCCGCAACTACCGCCTCACCGACGTGCATGGCCACGTGGTGAAAGACCTGCTGGCCTAGCCAGGCCCCTCTCAGTCCTGCGACCTGGAGGCCCTGAACATTGCGATTTGGCCCGTTGCAAACACTGGAATTGTCGTTAGCCTCGCGTCGCTCAGTCTCACTTGTGGATGCTGTAGCATTCAAACAAACACGTTACAAAACACACTATGAAATACGCCCTCCTCGCTCTCGCAGCATCGGTCATCGCCGGTGGTCTCGTCTCCTGCGCTTCCAAGGCTCCCCCACCGCCGCCACCAGCACCGGTGCAGTACAGCAAGTAATTTGAATGGTTTGGAGGTCGTCTCATAGACTACCTGTTACCAACCGACACTCTCTCTATGATCCGTCTTCTCTCCATTGGCCTCGCTTCCGCCTCCCTGCTGCTCGCTTCCTGCGCCAGCAAAAAGGCTGAATGCTCCTCCTGCGACGCTGCCGGCAGCAAAAAAGCTGCGGCGGCGTGCTGCTCGAAAGACAAGAGCGCCTGCTGCGACTCCAAAAAGGGTCACAAGCACTAAGACTTAACTCGGTGGTTCAGCCACCCACGTCGCACCGCACGCTGGTCACCTGGCGGGCGGTGCTTCATTTTACCCCTGCTCGCCCGCCGCCCGGCCCAGCCGCTGCTGGCGCTTATGCAGCACCTCCCGCACGATCCGGGTGAGGTCGGCGCTGTCGTAAGGCTTGGGCAAAACATCCGCAAAGCCATGCGCACGCGGATGCAGCATGGCGGGATCGCTGCGATAACCGCTGGAGACAATCGCATCCACCTGCGGGTCCAGTTGCTGCAGCAGCTCCATCGCCCGGGCTCCGCCCATACCCATGGGAATCGTGAGGTCAATGAGCACCAGATCAAAAGGCTGGCCGGCGAGCAGGGCCTCGCTGTAACAGCGCACCGTGTCCACCCCGTCCCCGGTCTCCACGATCTCAAAACCTTCCTGCTTGAGGTTGCGCACGATGAGCTGGCGCAGCAGCAGGTCATCCTCCAGCACCAGCACCCGGCCCTGGAGCGGGCGGGTGGAGGAAGCGGGGGTTGTCTGCACCGGAACGGACGTGGTTTCCGGTGCGGTGGTGAGACTGGCAAGAAGGGTCTGCTTGAACTCAGCCGCCGAGGTGTAGCGCTGATTGCGGTCTGGCAGCAGGGCACGCACGATGACCATGTCCAGCCGCGGATCCGTGCCGACAATGGCCGAAGGCGGCTGCCAGGCCCCACGCGGGACCGTGCCGGTGAGCATCTGGTAAAAGACGACGCCCAGGGCGTAGATGTCCGCCCGGTGGTCGATCACGGCCCGGGTGTCATACTGCTCAGGCGCGGCATAGTCAGGGGTGCCCATGGCCATGTGGCTCTGGGTGAGAAGGGTGCTGGGTCTGTCAAAACGCTTGGCTAGGCCAAAGTCGGCCAGCTTCACCCGGCCATCCTGTGCGATCAGTACATTCGCCGGCTTGATGTCGCGATGGACCAGGCCTTTGGAATGCGCATAAAACAACGCATCACAAAGTGCGGGCACGATTTCCAGCGCCCTCGCAGGAGTCATCTGCCGGGTGCTGAGCAAGTGGTGCAGATCCGTCCCTTCGATGAACTCCATCACATAGTAGAGGTAATCCCCCACCACTCCAAAATCATACACGCTGACGATGTTGGGGTGGTTCATCTGGGCCAGCGACTGCGCCTCCCGGCGGAACCTTTCCGCATAGGCGTAGTCGGTGCCGTGCTGGCGGTGCAGGATCTTGATGGCGACGGAGCGGTCCAGCTTCATCTGCTGCCCACGATAGACAGCCCCCATGCCGCCCTGACCGATGAGGGCATCAAAGGCGTACTCCCCCGCTGGCATCATGCTCGTCAGCTCGGCAGGCGAAGGATAAATCTGCTGCGGAGGCCAGCCCGCCACGCCTTCGGACGCCGACGGAGCCGCTGGAGACGGCTTCGTACGTTTGCCGAAAGAGAAAAAACGCTTCATATGGCCTGAGATCTAAGGGGGGCTGAACAGTCCGAAGATTGTCCCCCTCCCGCAAGCGTTCTCTTCTCAAACCGCCGTCTTCATGTTAGCCTAAAGGATGGCCGCGCCGTTTTCCAGCTTTGCAGACCCGGAACTGAGTTCTCTGGAGGAGAAACTGGCGACCCGCCGGGAACAGTTTGCCCAGCACGCACTCCAGCAAAGCCCGGCCGCCCTCATCGAAGGGCTGCCTGCCCGGCTGATACAGCAGACCCTGGGCGGCATCCTGGCCGATGAAGGCAGTGTCTGGCTGGCGATGGAGCA
>DMMK01000485.1 GCA_003453085.1 Verrucomicrobiales bacterium | reverse complement strand
GAACAGCTTACTCTTTGCGCCGCCTTCACCGTCAGCCCAGTTCAGGCTGCCGCTGCTGCTGGTGTAGTGGGTTCCAGCCACCGCATTGCCGCCGCCTGTGGCATAGTTCACACTCACGGCCCCGGCGATGCCTGCCGTGCGGGCCACCTGCACCGTCACACTGCCGCCATCTTCCAAGGCGGAGTAAACAGGGCTGCTGAATTTCAGCACGCCTGCTCCTGCCGTGCCATCGCCCTCGAAGGCCACCAGATTGTTGATTTCCAGTTCAGGATCCGTCACGCGGGAAAACCACCCGCCCGCGACGATGCGGCCATCATTCAAGGGCACCGCACTGTAAATGTGCGTGAGGTAGCTGTTGCGATCCGTCGAGTAAGGAGCCGGAGTGAAAGTGGTGTCGCGGGTGCCATCCGGATTCAGGATGACCAGAGAGGCCACCGGCGTCTCATTGAAGACATTGAAGATGCCCCCGGCCAGGATGCGACCATCCGGCAGCAATTGCAGCAGGCCGCCCACCCAGCCATTGGTCCCCGTGCCCAGGTTGGCATTGAAGGCCGCATCCGGCGCACCGCTGGCGGTCAGACCCGTGAGGAAGGCCCCTTCCGGCTGCCCGACGAGGGAGTAACCACCACCGATGATCACCTGGCCGCTGGGCAGCGCCAGCACGCGGTTCACCCGACCATACTCGTTTGCAAAAGGCACATAAAAGGAGGTGTCCTCCTGCCCTCCCTGCAACAGCCGGAACACATACGGATAACCACCGAAGCTGCCCGCGCTGCCAGACACATAAATCCGGCCATCCTGGGCGAGGCTGATGCAGTCCACCACCCGCGAGTTCCCCGCCACGGCGCTGGAGTCAAAGGTCAGGTCCTGCGCGCCCGTCTGGGCATCCACCCGGATGAGGTTGGCCCGGCCTCCGGCGGAAAAAGCCCCGCCGATGAGCAAGCCACCATTCTTGTCCAGGGCCAAGCTTTGCACATAACGACCAGCCCCATTCGAAGCCAGAGTAGGCGGTACAAAGGTGAGATCCAGCGTGCCATCGGCATTTGCCTTGGCCACCAAAGAACGCACGGTGCCCGCCGGACCGTAGTTTTCAAACACACCGCCGATGAAAAAGGAGCCGTCCGCATTCACCAGGATGGCATTCACTTCCGATACCTGGCCCATCACCGTCGTGTGCGGTCCCTGGGTGAAGGCCCCATTTGGCGCAAAAGACAGGTCCAGACTGCCGTCTGGGAGCACGCGCTTCAGGGCCGTCAGCTCTCCCAGATTGTTGTGCCTGCCCATGCCGCCGCCACCTCCCACCAGGATGGCACCGCTAGGCTGGATGCCCAGGGCCTGCACCGCCCCTGACGGCCCTTGATCTGGATAAGTGGGCCCCGTGATACCCAGCCCGACGCCATTGAGGAAAACAGGATCCAAATCCGCCGGTGCAGCCAGGGCTGTCGTAAGAATAGAAAACCCGAGGCAGGAAATAGTGCTAAATGCACGGATTAAGTTCATAGGCAATGCAAATTGAAGGCTGCTAAATCGTAGTAACTCCTTTTGCAACGCGGAGTTACCATTTGTCTTACAAATTCGGTCAAATATGACGAGGAGTTCAGACTGCGCCCAGTGCCAGCGGGGACCTGCTACCCACAGACACTCCACCCGTGACAGCCGCATAGGAACCGTCTATGATCCACCGCATGGGACGTTTTTTTACCCGCTTTTTTCGTAACATGGCCCCTTCGTTTGATGGAGACGGGCGGCGCGGCATCGGCTGCCATCCACGCATCATCCTAGCCCTCCTCATCATGGGTGGCACCCTGGCCTATCATTACCTGGGCACGACGGAATACGAAAACGAGTTCACTGGCCGCACCCAGCGTCTGGCCTTTGCCACAGCCGAGGAAGAAATCGCCCTGGGGCTGCAATCTGCCCCGCTTATGATTCGGCAGATGGGCGGCCAGTCACGCGACATGCAGGCCCAGGCTCTGGTGGACCGCGTGGGGGCCAAACTGGTGCAGAGTACGCTCGCCAGACAGACCCCTTACCGCTTTGAATTTCACCTCCTCGCAGATCGTGAAACCGTCAACGCCTTTGCCCTTCCCGGCGGCCAGATCTTCATTACCGAGGCCTTGTTCCGCCTGTTTAAAAATGAGGACCAACTGGCCGGAGTCCTGGGCCATGAGATCGGCCATGTCGTGGGCCGCCATTCCAATGAGCAGATGGCCACCAGCAAACTCTGGCAAGGATTGGCCCAGGGGGCTGGCGTACTGCTTTCCGACGGCCAAGGCAACACCGGGGCGCAGATCGCTGGCATGGTCGCCAACATGCGGGTCATGAAATATGGCCGTGATGATGAGCTCGAGTCCGACTCCCTCGGCGTGCGTTTTCTCATTGAGGCTGGCTACAATCCGGAGGCCATGATCGGCGTGATGGAGATCCTGGCCCAGTCGTCCAAAGGCAGCGGCCAGCCTGAATTCATGAGCACCCACCCGGCACCGGAAAACCGCGTGGAACGCATCCGCGAAGCCATCGCCAAATACCGCAAGTGAAGCCCAGCCCCTGCCC
>DMMK01000634.1 GCA_003453085.1 Verrucomicrobiales bacterium | reverse complement strand
GCGAGAGACTCCGTGGAAAGGGCCTTGCCCGCGAGGTCTCGAAGGCCTGCTCGAAGAACAAAGTCGTAGCTGGCATTGAACTTCGGGGCCTGGGTCAGTTTATACTGGCCGCTGCGGGTGCTCACCCACTGGAATTCACCCGCCAGGGCGGGCTTGATGACCAGAGGCGATTCCGGGTCCACCGTGCCTATCTTTTCCTTGGGAATCATCGGTGTGGGGAAGACCACCTCGAGAGTGCTTTCAGGCGAAAGCTCAGCCGGGTGAATGGAAAACTCGGCTTCCAAAATCGGCTCGGCCTTGGTTTCGACACGGCTCTTTTTCACAGGAGCCGCCAGGGACGTTGATAAGGGCAGCAGGGCCGCCAGACACAGGGCTGAAGCCAGCCCAAAACGCGTGATAGGTTTCATGACGTGCGGGGAAATTCGCTGAGGGAGAATAGCATGCCGTCTGAAAATGCGCAGGATTTTCACCAAGGATTTTGTCAGATGGGCGCTTTGCATGATGTGATTTGATTGATTCGGCGCTGAGACGAGACAGGGTGAAGGCCCAACATGTTCACAGATCTGCACAATTATCTTTATCACCTCGAGCCGACCGGTGGCATTCCGCTGAAGCCGACAGGCATCGTGCTGGGGCTGCTCCTTCTGGCGACCCACCTGTGGGCATGGAAAAATGCAGATCGCACGAAGGAGTTTCTGAAAGCCTTTCCACGCCATTACGGCTGGGGCGCAGCTTTGCTGAGCATCGGCTTCGTCTGGGGGATGATGTGCCTGTTCAACATGGACATGGGCGAGTTTTTCTTTTTGCGGAAATGGTTCCTGATGGTGGTGCCCATCGGTTTTGTCCTGGTGCTGATATATGTGAAGGAGTTCCTGGCCGTACGTGCCCTGGGCTCGCTGATGCTGCTGGCCGCAGGGCCTGTGCTGGCGGCGGCCTTTCTCCAGCCGCCCGTGACGCGGCTGCTGCTGCCCATCTTGGCCTACGTCTGGATCATCGTCGGCATGTTCTTTGTCGGCATGCCTTACCTGATGCGTGACTGGACGACCTGGCTGCTGGCCAAACCTGCCCGCTGGAATCTCGCCGTCTGGTCCGGTGTGGCCTACGGAGCACTGATGCTGGTGCTGGCCATCACGACCTACTAGACCTATATGGAGCGCCAGAAACCGCGCATCCTCGTCATTCGCGGTGGGGCCATCGGGGATTTCATCCTCACCCTGCCCGCGATCCGGCTGATCCGGGAAACGCTGTCTGGATGTCACGTGGAGATCCTGGGCTATCCAGGCATCATGGAACTGGCGGTGAAAGCCGGGCTGGCAGATTCCGTCCGCAGTCTGGAACACCGTTCCATGGCCCTGCTGTTTGCCAAAGGAGCCCCGCTAGACCCGGCCCTGGTGGAGTATCTATTGAGCTTCAACGTGATCGTCAGTTACCTGTTCGATCCCGATGGCGTCCTGCGCGGCCAGCTTGAAAAAATAGGCGTGAAGACGCTGCTGGAGTGCCCCCACTCCGTCAAACCGGGCAAGGGCCACGCCGCCGCGCAACTGGCGAAGCCTCTGGAAAAGCTGGCGATGTATCTGGACGAGCCCGACTGGCGAGCCCCGCTGTTTGCCCGAGCGGAGGCGGCTCCAAAACCAATCCGCATCGCCCTCCACCTCGGCAGCGGCTCGACCCAGAAAAACTGGGCGCTGGAGAACTGGCAGGCGGTGACGGCGACCCTTCAAGAGCAGAGACCCGAGCTGGAACTGGTACTCATCACCGGAGAGGCAGAACTGGAACGCGGAGTCTCCGTATCAGGATTCAAGGCGACCGAGCATTGGCACGCCCTGCCGCTACCGGAGCTGGCGGAACGCCTGGCGACCTGTGATTTCTTTCTGGGACATGACAGTGGCATCTCCCACCTGGCCTCCGCCTGCGGGGTTCCATGCCTGCTGCTTTTTGGGCCGACGAATCCGGACATCTGGGCACCTCCGCAGCAGGGAGTCAGCGTCATCCGGGCTGAAAAAGGCGATTGGGAGCAACTGACGCCTGAAAAAGTCATCCCTGCGGTGATGGATCGTCTGCCGCAAGAGCGATAACAATAAGTTCAAAACTCGCCTCAAGCCTTAGCTTGTGACGCTCCCGTGACATGCTAAAGGTTTTCCATCATGGCTGAATCCCAACCTCGTTTTCGCACTCTACTGATTCTTGGCGCTCCTGGCAGCGGCAAAGGCACGCAGGGGAAGGTGCTCGGCTCCATCCCTCGGTTTCATCATCTGGCCTGTGGAGATGTGTTCCGCTCTCTGGATACACGCACGGCTTTGGGACAAAAGTTTGTCCAATATTCAAGCCGAGGAGAACTGGTGCCGGATGATGTCACCGTCCAGCTCTGGCGTGCAAACATCATACAGAAGGTGGATGGTCACCAGTTCAAACCGGAGATTGATTTCCTGGTCCTGGACGGCATCCCGCGCAATGTGGACCAGGCGAAGTTCATGGAAGAGGACATCGAGGTGCTGAAGGTGTTTCATCTCTCCTGCCCAGACCGCACGGAACTGGCCCGACGCCTGCGCAAGCGTGCCCTCAAGGACAACCGTTTTGACGACGCGAACGAGAGCGTCATCCAGCAGCGTTTCGCCACCTATGAGGCCGAGACCAAGCCGATTCTGGAATACTACAAAGGTGACCGCATTGTGGACATTGATGCTAGCCAGCCGCCGGCCAAGGTCCTTTACGACATCCTGGCTGGGGTGATGACCCTTCAGGCCTGGCGTGACATCGAGCTGATGAAAGTGTAAGAGACTGCCGCATGCGCATCCTTTTCATCGGTACCGGGGACATCGGCCTGCCCTCGCTGGAGTGGCTTCTCTACACGCCCAAACATCAAGTGGTGGGCGTGGTAACCCAACCGGACAAACCTGCCGGGCGCAAGCTGGTGCTGACGCCGCCCCAGATCAAAGTGCGGGCGGAAGCTGCGGGCATCCCCGTGATCCAGCCCCTGAGAATTCGAAATGCCGTGGAGGAGCTGAAAGCCTTCAATGCGGATGTGGCCGTGGTGGTGGCCTACGGGCAGATCCTCTCCCGTGCCGTGCTGGATGTGCCAAAGCTGGCCTGCCTCAACATCCACGCCTCCCTGCTGCCAAAATATCGTGGAGCATCTCCTATCCAGGCCGCGATCCGCGCCGGTGATGCCGAAACAGGCGTGACCATCATGCACATGGATGAAGGTCTGGACACGGGCGACATCCTGCTGATGGACCGTGTCACCATCGAGCCCACCGACACAGGCGGAACCTTGCATGACAAGCTGGCTCTCGCCGCACCGGCCAGCCTGGAAGAGGCACTGGACCTCATTGCTTCAGGCCCCGCCCCACGCAAACCGCAGGAGAATGAATTGGCCAGTCACTGCGGCAAACTGAAGCGTGAAGATGGCCGCCTGGACTGGAGCCGCAGCGCCACGGAACTGGAGCTTTTAATCCGTGCCTACAATCCCTGGCCCGGCACCTTTACCCTCCTGCCCGGAGACGGCAAACCCGCGCCGCTGAAGGTGCATCGCGCCCGCGTCATCCCCGACGCCGAAGCTTGCCCGACTCCAGGAACCGTGGTGGAAAGTGATCCAAAGACCGGCCTCATCGTGGCCTGCGGCCAGGGTCTGCTGGCCCTGGAAGAAGTGCAGGCCGAAGGCGGCAAACGCCTGGCTGCTGGAGATTTCCTGCGGGGTAAACCGCTGGAAGTTGGGGTGGTGCTGGGGTGAGTCAATCCTCTCGAAGTATTGAGGTTAAAGCGATGAATTTTGAAGCATTCCAAGATCATCTCAATCAGTTGGTAGGCATGGTCGCCTGGGGTGTCGTAGCAGGGGCAGGAACAGGCGCCATGGTCTCACTTCAATTTGGCGAAAAGTACCTGCGGGCCAAGCCGGTGAAAAATCCGACTTTGGATCCTATAATCAGGGAGTATGAGGGAAAATGGAGTTTGTTTATCCGGGACGCAGCCTGGCGGCTGGACTCAGCAGAAAAAGTCCTTTGTTCCTCTAGAAGCAACAATCAAGCTGGAGCAGAAATGCTCCAAGGCCTTCACCAAATCACGAATGCCTTGGTAAGCGATGTGAAGCTTTCCAAGCCTGGAGTAGATTTGCTTCTGACCTTCTCCAATGGCCTCGAACTCACCGTTTTCTGCGACTGCATGAACGAGGACGAAGGAGACAATTACTGGGTATTTGCGCCATCCTTCATTTTCACGGTAAAACCCAAAGGTGAATTGGCCGTGGAGAATTCAAGGTAAACGTAGAGCCCCCTCACCGCCGCCGCAGCGCGTTCCAGGCCATGCCTAGACCGCCGAAGACGAAGAGAAGCGGGAACCAAATGGAGTAGAGAGCGGCGCGGGAGTCGTGCTTGAGAATGGCGATGTCTGGCTGGGCGGGATTGACAAAGCAGGTGGTTTCTTGGCCGATGGGGTAGTCCTCCAGCTTTTTGCGGGCGTTGTCTTCGTGCTGGCTGGCGGAGTCCACCCGCTTGATGCGC
>DMMK01000271.1 GCA_003453085.1 Verrucomicrobiales bacterium | reverse complement strand
CCCATCAAGCGCATCAAACGCCCCGCTTTTCTCCGCAATGTCTGCGTGGCCCTGGGCAATGTGGGCACGCAGGAGGATGTGCCTGCCCTGGAGATCGCCGCGCAGGATGAGCACCCGCTGATCGCCGAACACGCCCAATGGGCCCTTCAGGAAATCCGGGCACGCGGCAACAAAGTATAGGTTCAGGTCAGCTTTGTTCAGGAGCCTCCAGCAAAGGTGGCTGGCTGCCTGCTCATATGGCTTGCGATGAAATGCCTGCTCTTGATCGCTGTCCTCACCACCCCCGCAGGGGCTTGGGCTTCGACGCTGCTTTACTCCCATACCGGCGCGGCCAATCCTACGACTGAGGGTTGGATCCGCACATCCACCACCACCGTCGTGGCGGAAGCCTTCGATGACGACGGTCGCGACGTCTGGCGGGTCTATGATCCGGGCCTCAGCAGTGGCGGCACCAGCCTGACTTACGCCGCCGTCATGAACGCCACCTTAGCAAGCGCCACCATGGCCTCCGGCTGGGATCTTTCCACCACCCTCAGCGTGCCCACGGATGACCCCAGCATCGGCAGCGCCATCGGCACAGACAGCAATGCCTGGGTAGGCCTCATCGTGAATGAGACTCCCTCGAACCGCCGCGCCTGGGCCCTGATGTTCGGGCGTGCTGCCAACGGGGACACTTTGGTGGCTGCCTACGGGGTATCCGGTACGCGCACGCTTTCCCCAGGCTATCACGACTACAGCCTCATTTATGATCCGGTGACCGCCCTGGCTACCATCACCATTGATGGCGAAGTGTGGAAGACCTATGCGGGATCCAGCATCGCAGGGAACGGGACACAGCAGGTTTACTGGGGTGATAACAATGGCCAGGCCACCATCATCCCACCCCGCACGGTCTATTACGAGTCCATCCAGTTTTCCACCGTGCCTGAGCCTTCCCGAATGCTGCTTCTCGGTCTCGGTGTGATCCCCTCCATCCTGCGCCGCAAACGCCGCTAGATTTCCCGGCAATCTGGTTTTTCCCGCCCTTGCCCTGACGGCGGGCCTTTTCACAGTGAAGTCATGCCAGACATCTCACCTGAAGCCGTCATCACCCTCATCCTTCAGCACCAGATTGTGGAAACAGACGGGGCCCTGACGGCCGATGCGGACCTGTTCGCCAAGGGGCTCGACTCCATGGCCATGATGCAGCTCATGCTCCATCTGGAGCGGGAATTCGGCGTGCGCATCTCGCCTGCCGACATGACGCGCAATCACTTCGCCACCGCCCGGGTGCTCGCAGGCTGGCTTTCCCACCCCAACCGCAGCGCCGCATGACCCTGGAGGCAGATGTCATCGTGGCTGGCGGCGGCAGTGCAGGACTGGCCGCCGGGCTGGCCGCCGCGCGCGCCGGAGCACGCACCCTGCTGCTGGAGCGCCAGAGTAAGCCGGGGGGCACGGGCACCCATGCCCTCGTCCATACTTTCTGCGGCCTCTTTCACCCGGATGTCTCCCAACCCTGGGCTTGGCTGAATCCAGGCATCTCTATCGAAATCGGCCAGACCATGATGGAGCGCACCGGACAAACCGCACCGGACCTGATGGGCAAAGTTTACGTTCTGCGCCAGCACCCCTCCCTCTATGCGCTCATCGCCGATGAGCTCTGCCGCGCAGAGCCGAATCTCACCATCCTGACCGGCACCGAATGGACTGGCCTGGAAAGGGCCCCCCAAGGCTGGCAACTCGATGTCATCACCCGGGGTGCCCGGAGATCTTTGCGGGCCAAATCCCTGGTGGACACGTCTGGCGACGCCACAGGCGCACGCCTCCTGCAGCCAGCCTGGTGCCAGCAGGCCGAGCCAGCCCGCCTGTACCGCCCCGCCTACATCGCCAGCTTTCACGGCGTGCAAGGTGTTCATGATGACAGCTGGCGTCTGCAAACCGGGGCAATGATCGTACGGGCCATCCGCGATGGCTTGCTGCCAGGGCCCGCCATCGGTGCCGCCTTTCGGGACTCCCCCTTCCCGGGTGAAACCTTTGTCACCGTGGATTTGGAAGCAGGTCAGGGTGACTGGGACCCCTTCGATCCCGTGAAACGTGCCCGGGTGGAGCAAGAAGGCCGCGAAGTGGTCATGGCGCTGTGGAGCCACCTGCGCCAGACGCACCCCGACTTCCAGGCCTGTCCGCCCCCCATGCTGCCAGTGAAGGCAGGCATCCGCGAAACGGCGCGTTACATCGGCGACTACGTGATCACCGGAGAGGACTTGGCCTCCAGCCGTCGTTTTGAAGACGACGTCGCCCTCGCAGGTTGGCCGATGGAAAAGCGCGAAAATGCTCGCGGCCCCAAGTTCCGTTACTTCGATCAGCCCACACCACCCGGCATCCCCGCACGCTGTCTGCGGCGCCAGGATGCGCCCGGTCTCTTTTTTGCAGGCCGCTGCCTTTCCGCCGATCACGAAGCCCTCGCCTCCCTGCGAGTCATGGGCACCTGCATGGCCACCGGCGAGGCAGCCGGGAAAATGGCGGTGGACTTTGCCTCCCGCTGCTGACATTGGCATGCCCGCATGCGCCTGCTCTGCCTGACGAACCTTTTCCCCGATACCCTCCAGCCCTGGCGGGGACTGGAC
>DMMK01000359.1 GCA_003453085.1 Verrucomicrobiales bacterium | reverse complement strand
AAGGCGTCGAGTTCATGGCCCACGCCATTCATCAGATGCGCGATTCGCCCATGGCCCGGGTGCTCTTGGCGGAGGCCCGCACCCGACTCGCCCTTCACAGCCACAGCTTGGAGGAAATCCAGGAAGCGATTGCCGACATCAATGCCGCCCGTGGCTGGCAGCGCCACGGCATTGCCGTGCTCGCCATCAGTTCCTGGTCCCATGCCGTGGGGGCGAAGATCGCTTCTGAAAAAGACCGGGCCGATCTACGCCAATCCTGGTTGGGGGTCGCCCAAACCGATGGGGAACAACTGGCCACCTTCACCAGCTACTACGCGGAAAAATACCTTCGTCTACAAAAGGCCATCTTTGCCGAGTTGGGCGTGAAGACGGGGGAATGATTTATAGGATATCACCCTGCTGAGCCTTCAGCGCATATTGAAGAAGGGCTGTGTCCTGGGCGAGACTAACCAACTTAGCTTCAATGATGGCCTCCACTTGGGAGGCGTATCGGCAATGCAGCTCTCCCAGTCCATGCAAGGCACTCTCCATGCAGGCGCGATGCGGCAGATGCAGGGCTTGCTCTAGTAGCTTCAACAGGGCCTTTTCAATGGCGGAGGAGGGATCTGCGTCTGGCGGCCAGCCCAGAGGTGAAGTGTCCCACAGCATGTAGCAGATGCTGTTGAGCGCTGATCCGGTCTCGCACAAATGGCCGAGCGTTTCAGTGCATCGGCTGCTGAAAAGATCCCGGTAGAGCCAGAGGATGGCTTCATACACCTCGACGACTTTTTCTATGGGCAAGCCTCCATCGCGAATCTGATGACTGTGATCCGAACAGGCATTGGAAAACAGATACCACAGGCCCTGGGAGAGCTGTTCGTCAGTATAACCACGAAGGTCCATGCCGCTGCGCTTCATCATCGCAATCCACAGCTCGGCAATTTCATCCGGAGTGGCCTCAAAAGTCGGTGCATCATGACTCCAGTACCATTCCGGCAGACCCGGGCGGGTTTCGTGGTCGAAGAGATAGCATAGCCATTCTGAGTAACGCGCGGGCAGGGGAGGTGGCATGATGTTCAAACTTCAAGCCAGGGGCAGCCCCGTCTCCGCCTGGCACAACTCGTCATGAATGATGCGCATGGCATCGGCGGTGGGATGGACGTTGCTGCTGCCCAGGCGTTCCAGAAAACGGCAGGCGGCATAGTCCTGAGCCTTGGCTTCATAGGCAGCGATCCAGCGGTGGCGGGCGGGCAAGTACTCAGGCTTCACCGGCCAGTAACCGGGCCGTGGGCGGATGTGCTCGCGGATGCCGATTCGCCAGGGTTTGGGGCTGAGGCGGGCACGGAAGCAGTGCTGGTTACGGCACATGCGGACATAGATGGGATCGGCATCCAGCGCCTCGAAGAAGTGCTGAACCGCCTCGTCCCGTGCGCCGAAGGTGGTGTGCATGACCAGAACGCGCAGACCTTTGGGGGTCTCATACACTCGCAGATGCCAGTCCGGGTGCTTGCGGGAAAACTGGCGGATGCGCTGGTGCGCCCGTTCGCGAGGACCACCGGTGGCTTTTTCAAAAAGGCGGAAAAGCGCCAAAGCCAGGGGTGAGCCGACGACCAAGGCGATCAAGAGGCTGATCACGGTCACCTTGACGGAGCCCTGCCACAGGCCGAGTCCGGTGGCGAAGGCGACCAGGGTGAGATAAACGGAGCAGCTCAGTTTCAGCGGCACACTCTGGCCAAAGTCCACATCGGCAAAGAGCACGTCCGGTGTGTTCAGGCAGCGCGCACCGTAAAGGTTCCGGGTGATCACCGCCTCACCATGACGGGCCAGGATTTCCTCGCGGATGGGCACGCCTTCCGCGCCGTTGTAGGCCATCTTGGGCTCGTATTTTTCCACCATCTCCCCGGCGGCGATTTCCTTCAGAGCCGCCTTGGCCCGTTCATCGGCGTGAGTCTGGGCCTCCTCCTGGCTGACGTCTGACCAGCCAAACCGGCGCACGGTGACCTGACGGTCATCAATACGTGCTTTGATCCGGCCCTCGGCCCAGAATTCAGGGACAATCATCCTACGACCATGAAAGGGCGCATTGTGCCTGTCAAAACATCATTCCTTTGCACCCGGCGCGCTTTGCGGGCAAACATGGGCGTATTCTTCTGCCGGATTTTCCTTGCCGCCACCTTCCAGGCGCACAGGAGTGTCTGCGCGCCCTTTCTCAACCATGTCCCAACCTACCCTCACTCTCGGCACTCGCGGCAGCGAACTGGCACTCACGCAGACCCGCATGGTCACGGAGGACCTGCAGGCCGCGCATGCGAATCTGAATGTGGTGCGCCAGATCATCCAGACCAGCGGGGACAAGCGCCAGGACCTGCGTTTTTCTGAATTCAATGCGGTGGCACAGGTGGACAAGGGCATCTTCATCAAGGAGCTGGAGATCGCCCTGGAGAACAGCGAGATTGATGCCGCTGTACACAGCCTGAAGGATGTGCCTTCGGATTTGGCCACAGGTTTTGTCATCGCCGCCGTGCTGCCACGCGCACCGATTGAAGATGTGCTGATCACCCGGGATGCCTGCACCCTGGAAACACTGCCTCAGGGGGCCCGCGTGGGCACCAGCAGCGTGCGGCGTGCCGCCCAGCTCAAGTGGCTGCGACCCGATGTGGAGATCGTCGAGATCCGTGGCAATGTGCCCACTCGCGTTAAAAAAGTTCTCGGCGAACAGCCGCTGGATGCGGTGTTGCTGGCCGCCGCCGGATTGATCCGCCTGGGCCTCATGGAAGGCAGCCACATTCAGATCGAAGGTCACACCCTCAGCGCCTTGACGCTGGATCCCGTGACCTTTTTACCCGCCGCAGGGCAGGGGGCCATCGCCATTGAGTGTCGGGCTGGGGATGAAACCTCCATCCAGGCGGTACGGGCGCTGAATCATGCCGAAACGGAAGCCCGGGTGACTGTGGAGCGCGAGTTCCTGCGTCTGCTGGGAGCAGGCTGCCAAACCCCTGTCGGTGCCCATACCTGGATCACGGGAGACCAACTCACCATGGCGGTGCGGGTTTTCAACGAAGCCGATTTGTCCGTGGCCCCGGTGGAACTGGAGGCAACGGGCACTTTGTCCGATCCCAAGGCCCTGGCCGCCACATTGGCGAAGCAGGTGCTCGGTTGAGCGATCAGTGAATGATCTGCACCTCGTCCCCCACGCGGACGAGGCTGAAGAACTTCTTCGCCTTGTCATACGGCAGGCGGATGCAGCCGTGGGAGGCTGGCCGTCCCGTGACGTAGCCGCTGTGCAGGCCGATGGCGCTACAGTTCAGCCGCATGAAAAAGGGCATGGAGACATGGTAAAGCGTGGAGGTCCAGGCCCGGTGCTTGTCCGTGATCACGTAGCGACCGGCGGGGGTGGAGAAACCCTCGCGTCCTGTGGAGACAGGACAGGTATCAATGACCTGTCCTTCCTGCGTCACCCAGGCGCGTTGTTTGCTCAGGTCCACCGTCACCAGGATCTGCGGTTCAGACTCGGGCTGACGGCCCAGAATGATACGCATGAGGAAGAGGTAACCCTGGGTGGCGGCAAAGTTGATGGGGTAGCGTTTATAGCGCGTGGTGCAGTAGCTGGTCTTGGCCCCTGCGCGCAGCAGTTCAGCCGCGCCTTCCACATCTCCACGGGCTGCGCAGGCGATGAGCGGTGTCACGCCCCGGTCATTTTCCAGGGAGTGTTTCAGGTCTTTGATCATCACGCGATCCAGCACCGCCTGGGCCACCGGACTGGCAAAGCGCGTGTTGGGGTCGGCCCCGGCGGCGGTCAGGCTGCGCAAGATGTCCGTGCCACGGCGCAGGGAAGCCAAAGCGATGGGTGGCTGCTTTTCAAAGCCCGGCTGCTGGACATCGGCCCCACCATAAATCAGGGCGCTGACGCTGCTGCTGGCCATGCCCCGGATGGCGGCACACAAAGGCGTGTCTCCACCGGGAGTCAGCTCATTGGCACTGGCCCCCTGGGAAATGAGCTGGCTGATCCACTCGGCATCATCGTTTAAAACGGCGTAGTAGAGCAGGGGCAGTTCGCCGAGATCGGGGATCTCTGTGCGCAGGCGCTCGTTCACGTCATCCACCAGGGGCTGCCATTGCCAAGCCCGGGCTGGTGGTGGCGAGGGAGTTGCGGGCGCTGCCTTGGCTACAGTCTGTGGGGCCGATTTTTCCGGCACCGGTTCCGCCACGGGCGGGGTTGCTTGCAGCGTCGCTTTCTGGGGCTTTTCCGGGGGAGACAAAAAGCTGCTTTCGAGACCCTTTTTTTCGAGGCTGGGGCTTTGGCTCAGGGCCTCCATCTCCAGCTTGCTTTTGGTGTCCGGCTGGCTCAAGACCACGATCATCCCGCCACCGACGGCCGTCCCGACAAAAGCCGGAAGGACCCAGGCGAAAAGACTTTGAATCCAACTGGATTTTCCGATCATCGGGGCGCAATGCTTAGCAGGCTGTCACGTACTGTCGAATGACGTTTCACTGAAGTGATGACACTGTCATTTCTGCTACGCAAAAACATCCCCATAGTTACTCAAATTCTCCCTCCGATTTTAACAGTTATGAAGAGCACGGATATTCGCATCACCCAGGCCCAGGTTTACTTCCTTCCCGTCACCATGCGTGTGCCGCTGAAGTTCGGACCTGAGACGGTGACGAGCACCGTCTGCCTCCGTACTCAGGTGACGGTGGAGGATCGGAGCGGTCGCTCCGCCACGGGCTGGGGAGAGACCCCGCTCAGCGTTTCCTGGGTCTGGCCCAGCACCCTCGCCGTGGCCGAGCGCGCCCGCCGCATGGAGGCTTTTTCCATCCAGCTCGCCAGCCGTTTGGTGCAGTCGGGCCTGGTGGGGCACCCGATGCAATGCGGCCAGGATTTCATCCACGGCCCGTTGGCCGAAACGCTGGCCGCAGCCAATGTCGCCGCTGGTGGCCCGGAGATGCCGTATCTGGGAGCGCTGGTGGCTTTCAG
>DMMK01000356.1 GCA_003453085.1 Verrucomicrobiales bacterium | reverse complement strand
CCTCCTCGGCAGGTGGGTCCGGGGAGCGGCTTCCTATGCAGCGCTGGTGGGCGGCCTGGCTTCAGCCGCCTGGCTTTCAGCCAAGATGGACACCCTTCCCCAACAGCATCTGGGGCCCTGGGATCTGCAAAAAATCCCCCTCGTTGTGCTGGATGCCGGCCATGGTGGACATGACGGCGGAGCCGTGGCGGGAGGAACCCTGGAAAAGAAACTGGCCCTGGAGATGACTCTGCGGCTGCGCGAAGAACTCTTGGCCCTGGGACTGCGGGTCAAGATGACCCGGGAAGCCGATGTCTTTCTGCCGCTGGAGGAACGAGCCGCCATCGCGGATCAAAACGAGGCCGATGTGTTTGTGAGCCTGCACCTGAACACCAGCGCCAGTGCCGAAGTCAGCGGCATCGAAACTTACTACACCGAGAACAAGTCGCTCTCTGCCCAGAGGTCCCTTCAGTCCCGCTACGGACTCCCAGGCGGCCCCATTCAAGATCAGCGCGGCGGATGGCTGGCAGCCTGCCTGCAGCGCCATGCCTGCCGCAGCACCCAGGCGACGGACCGGGGAATCAAGCAACGCAACTACGCCGTGGTGAGCCAGACCCAGGTGCCCGCCGCCCTGGTGGAATGCGGTTTCCTCACCCATGAACAAGAGGCCGCCCGACTGAAACAAGGCGACTACCAAAAACGCCTCACAGCCTCCCTCGCCGCCGGCATTGCCGAATTTTTGAAAATCCAACGGGGCCGTCCCCAGCAGGGACTGAAACGGATGGCCGGACAGGCCGCTCCGGTGGCCGAAGAGAGCGAAACGGCAGCCCCCTGACGGAGAAATCCAGACTTGCACTGGCACTGTGCCCACCTCCTGCTACACACTAGCCCGCTGCCGATCTCGCATGAACGCCTCGCTCTCCCAACGACTGCTCTGGACTCTGGTCCTGGTCGCTGGAGCATCGCTGGCGCTCTACGCCACTTTTGCCACCGTTCACTACTCCTGGAACTGGGAAAATGCCTGGAAATACCGCAACCAGATGGTGTGGGGCTGGGTGACCACCCTCCTCATTTCTGTGGGGGCCATGATGGTGAGTATTTTTGTAGGCTTTACACTGATGATCGGTCGGCGCTCACCCATCCTCCCTGTCCGCCTGCTGTGCAGCGGTGTGGTGGAATTGCTGCGAGGCTCCCCGCTGCTCGTGCAGCTTTTGATCGGCTATTACATCATCGCCACCGCGATGAATGTGAACGACCCCCTCGTGGTGGGCACCATCCTCTTGGGCTGCTTTGAGGGGGCCTACCTGGCTGAGATTTTCCGGGGGGCCATCGAGAGCATCGGGGCCACCCAGCGCGAAGCCGCCCGGGCCGTCGGCTTCAGCAAGGTGCAGACGTACCGCTACGTCATCATCCCCCAGGCTGTGCGCCGGGCCTTGCCAGGGACGACCGGGCAGCTCGTCTCCCTCATCAAGGACTCCTCCCTGCTGTCCGTCATCGGCATCGAGGAACTGGTGCAGAAGGTCAAAATCCTGAACAGCAGCAGCTACACTGCCCTGGAAGGTTACCTGCCACTGGCTGCCGCCTACCTTATCGTCACTCTGCCGCTGTCCTGGTACGCCAGCCGGCTGGAAAGGAGGTTCGCCTATGAAACTTGAGGCGCGCGCGGTGGTGAAACGCTATGGCGCATTTGCCGCCCTGGACGGAGCCAGTTTTCAAACGGGCGACGATGCCAAGGTCGTGGCCCTGCTTGGCCCCAGCGGCGGCGGCAAGTCCACCCTCCTGCGTGTCCTGGGCGGCCTGCTGGTGCCGGAGGAAGGGACTGTACTCGTCAATGGGCAGGAGCTGCCTCATGATGAGGAAGGCACCCTACAGGTGCTTCGGCAAAACGGGTTTGTCTTTCAGGGCTACAATCTTTTCCCTCATCTCACAGCCCTGCAAAACGTCACTCTGCCGCTGACGGCGGTGCATGGCCAGACCCCTGAGGCCGCCCGGCAGCGGGCCATCGAGCTGCTCACCCGCCTGGGGCTGGCCAGCCACCTCCACAAACGTCCTGCCGAGCTCTCCGGCGGCCAGCAGCAACGGGCCGCCATCGCCCGCGCCCTCGCCTCCAGGCCGCGGCTGCTGCTGCTGGATGAGCCCACTTCCGCCCTGGATCCGGTGATGACCGGTGAAGTGCTGGATGTCATTCGCGAACTGGCCCAGGAGGGACAGCAGATCGTCCTGGCCACGCATGAAATCAGTTTCGCCCGTCTCGTCGCAGACTGGGTGGTTTTCCTGGCCAATGGCCAAGTGGTCGAATCCTGTCCCGCCGCTAAGTTTTTTGATGACCCTACGTCATCCTATGCGAAGGAGTATTTGACGGCTCTAACGAAGTATCGTTGAATAAAGCTGCTGCTAAGGCACTCAAACTCCGCTCCAGAAACCTTTGAACGGTGCGGGTTTAAAAAAGATCTATGCCCGTAACAACCCCAAAGAAAAAGGGTAATGCTTACTGTCAGGGCGATAAATCCGATAACAACCACTTGCTAAAAACGAGATTAATTATAAAATCCATACAATGCTTGCTCGTTCAGAATCATCTACGGGGCTCTTCCCATGGCAGGATCCTTCGAAAAAAGGACCTTTCCATCTCAGTGCATTTTTAGCCGACGCCGCTGAGCGCACTCCCCAGACAACGCTGACCGTTGACGGCATGGAATTCACCTGCGAGCAGGCATGGATGAGCGTCCTCCGCATCGCCACTTGGTTGCAGCAAAATGGCGTCTCACGTGGGGACAAGGTGATCACCGTCCTCCGCCACAGTTCGGACCTCCACCTCATCACCCTCGCGGTGGCCCACATCGGTGCCGTGGTTTCTGTGATTTCTCCCCAGATGCGCAGCGAAGCTTTCAAGGCCATCTTGGAAGAAGCCGAACCCGTGTGTCTCTTTCTGGAAAAAACCAGCCATCACCTCAAGGCTGTAGCGGACAATATCCTCACCGTGTGGATGGGCGAAGGCCTGAACGGCGGTGGCTGGGATGAAGCCGACTTTAGCGAAGTGATGAGCACCCGCCCGGCCTGGGGCATGCGTTTTCCCGGCAAGTCGGAAGACCCGGCTTTTCTCGTCTTCGCCAGCACCCCGAAAGACGGTCACCAGCACGGCGTGCTGCTGTCTCATGAAAACGTGCGGACCATGCTTTCAGCCCAGCCTCAGAAGGGAGACGGATTCCTGTCCCTCTTTGAGAACTCCGCAGGCCCTTCTTCGGACATCGCCGCGCTGGAGGCTTGATTGAGTTAAAGAATGGTACACGGAGAGGGATTCGAACCCCCGACCAACTCGGTGTAAACGAGCCGCTCTACCACTGAGCTATCCGTGCCTCGCGGGCTATGATTATTCGGGATGGTTGGCAGCCGTGCAAGGGAGAATTGTCACTTATTAGAACAGACCCCGAAAGGTCCTTCGACTCCCTGCCCTCTTGCGAAAATCACCAGCCACCCGATGATTTTGGGTTAGACTGGTCTCTTTCCCATGTCCCAGCAGCCTTCTTCCTCCACCCTGCCCTGCCAATGGCTGGCCCTGGCCGCTGAGTGCTGGCCGGAAAACAGGTTTTTCACTGGCAGCACACCCCTTACATATGCCCAGGCACAGCAGCGGGTGATGAGGATCGCCGCCTGGATGCAGGCCCAGGGCATTAGCAAAGGAGACTGCATCCTCATCGTCCTGCCCAACCGTGAAGAAACATTGCTGCTGGCCCTGGCCGCCTTGCAGCAAGGCGTGGTTTTTTCCATCCTCAGCCCCCAGCTTCAGCCCGAAGGTCTGCAACGCATCCACGGCCAATGCTCCCCAAAGGTTGTGTTTTTGGAGGCCTCCACCCAACATCTCCGCACGGCAATCACGGGCAGCCGGATCATTGATGTGGATCAGCCCGAATGGCAGGCTGCCCTCTCCAGTCAGGTTACCGCACCGGCGCCTGTAAAGTTAGATGCAGGTGATCTTGCATTCCTCGTTTTCACCTCAGGCAGCACCGGCACTCCACGCGGGGTCATGCTCACGCAGGGGAACGTCGCCTTTGTGTGCCCCGCCATCCTCGCACGCCTCCGATATGAACCGGATGACTGCATCGGCCTGTTCCTACCCTTGGCCTTTGACTACAGCCTTTATCAGCTCTTTTACGCCTGCCTCACCGGTGCCAGTTTTTACATCGGGCGGCCGGAAAACGTCGGTCCCGAGCTGCCCAAGATCCTCGCCCGCGAAGCTATCACCGTGCTGCCCGGAGTCCCGACGGTCTTTGCGGCCCTGATCAAAATGCAGCGCTACCGCCCCACCGCCCTGCCCGCCTTGCGAAAGATCACCAACACCGGCGACCACCTGCCACGCGCTTATGTGGACCAGCTACGTCAACTGCTGCCGCAGGCCCTCATCTACCCTATGTTCGGCCTCACCGAGTGCAAGCGGGTCTCCATCCTGCTGCCGGAGGAACTCGACTCGCAGCCCGACAGCGTCGGCCGCCCGCTGGATGGCACCAGCGCCTTCACGGTGGATGCGGATGGCCACCGCCTCCCCCCGGGGCAGCCGGGCGAACTCGTCATTCAGGGCCCTCATCTTTCCCCTGGTTACTGGGCAGCCCCCGAAGAAACTGCGAAACGCTTTCGTGAAGTGTCAGGCGTGCGCAGCCTCTTCACCGGAGACCAGGGCAGCGTGGATGCGGCGGGCTACATCACTTTTCATTCGCGGAGCGATTTTGTCATCAAGCACCGCGGCACGCGCCTCAGCCCCGCCGAGGTGGAGGAAGCCGCCTGCACGCTCCCCCACATCGTGGCCGCAGGCTGCGTGAAAGATGAGGTGAAGGATCTCCTGTGCCTGTTCCTGGCCACCTCGCAGGATGACCTCACCGA
>DMMK01000269.1 GCA_003453085.1 Verrucomicrobiales bacterium | reverse complement strand
CGCACGCCAGGGCCCCGAGGCGGTGAATGATTGCGCAGCTTCGCATCTTTTCACCCCGCATCCCGGCGAAATGGCCCGGCTGATGCCGGACGCCAGTAGCACAAGCCGACGCGAACAGGCGGAAGTGTGGGCGGCCAACCACATCGGCCACACCCTTCTTCTCAAAGGAGCTCGCACCATCATCAGCACCCTCGGGCAGGACATCCTTTACAACACCACCGGTCACCCGGGCATGGCCACCGGAGGCATGGGCGATGTGCTCACGGGTGTCGCCGCCGCCCTCATCGGCCAGGGCATCCCCACGCATGTCGCAGCAGGCCTCGCCGCGTGGCTCTGTGGTGATGCGGCAGAACTTCACGCCCTTTCGCATTCGGAGGAAAGCACACTGCCCAGCGACGTCATTCATCATTTCGGCCAGGCTATGAGATCCTTGTCTTCAGCCGCCTGCTGACGGCACTTTCTTACTGGGCAAACACCAGCAGCCCATTGGCAGGCAAGATCAACCGCGCCGAAGCGGGCAGTCCATGCATCGCAGGTCCTTCCGCCATCACGCCACCGCCATTGCCCGTGGTTTGCGGGTTTACCCACTGGTCATAAACATCCGAGTTAAAGACCTCCCGCCACCATCCCCCCAGCGGAAAACCAATCTCGTATCCCGAGAGGTTCACATTCGCCAAACTCATCACTACCACCACCGTGCCACCTTCTCCCGGCAGCCATCGTTGAAAGGCCAGTACACGATTTTGCTCATGCACGTGCACCAGGGCAAAACCTTCCCCTCGCAATGCAGGAAAGCTCCAGCGCAATTTCACCAGTTCGCGGGTGAACCGTAGAAAATCACGCATGCTGGAGTCCTCAGCAGCAAGGCCGTCCCAATAAAGCCGCAGGCGATCAAACGTGCCCACATCATCCGACCAAGGCTTGTCCTCCAGGAACTCCTGTCCCATGAACAGCATCGGAATGCCCGGCATCGTCAGGAGCAGACCCGTCGCCACCCGGCACCGGCTCCTGGCAAACCAGGAACGCGGATTGGAAGGATCCGCCAAACTTGCCAGCCTTGGCATCCGGTTGCCATCGCTGGCATCCTTGGGCAGCATCACCAGATCGTGATTTTCCAGGCTGTTGATCCCCCGCCAGCGGTCGCGCAGGTAATCCAGCCCCAGCGCAGCGGCCAGCCGCCCCAGTGGCAGTGCATGCCCGCCTGGGTAACTGGCCGCCGTCAGGACCTCACGCAGGGCAATCCGGGGCTCGTCCGTCATTGTAGTATGAAAGCCCGCCCCACCCTCGGCCGCCTCTTTCAGCACGTGCGGGTTCACATTCCAATACTCCGCATGCATCAGCACTTCGGGCCGATGCGTGCGCATGGTGCCCGTTAGTGCCTGACAAAAGTCCCAGCCGCGGCCCAGACCTTGATGATCAATCACACTGACTTCATCAAAACGGAAACCATCCGCCCGATATTCGTCCACAAAGAACCGGGCATTGCTGATCAAAAAATCCCGTACCGGGGCCGAATGAAAATTAAACACAACCCCGCCAGCCCACGTTCGGTCCGAAAAGTACAGCGAGTTGAACCAAGCCGGAACTTCCATCCCCTGCTGCCGGTCAAAAAACCACAGGGACTCCTCCCCGAAACCGCCTCCCGCATGGTTAAAGACCAGATCAAAAATGATGGCCAAACCATAAGCATGACAAACATCCACCAGCGCCTTTAGCTGATTCATCTCACCTTCCACATCTGCGGCTGAATACGGAGCGAGTCCCTTTGCCGCCAGCAAGTCATTCAGGCGGTTCAGATAAGGCCCCACATCCCCCTGGCCCACACCATAGGCCATCTCCGGTGAGAAATAGTCTACCCCATTGTAGCCCAGACTGAAGTCTCCAGGGAACTCCTGCACAGGCAGCAGCTGAACTGCCGTCACACCCAGATCCGCGATGTAAGGCACCTTGTCCGCCACATCCAAAAAGGTTCCCGGCACAGATCGCCCTCGCATGGAGTGAAAGGCCCCGATATGAAGTTGGTAAATGACCAGATTGTGAAATGCCGGCGTCCGGTAGCCTGTCTCATGCCAGGGAAAGTCAGATCTTCGCACCACGCTGTTCCAGCCACCACCATGCAGCTCGCGTGCGTAGGGATCCCTTTTCCAACCTGGCCCGGCAGGCCCGGTGAGGTAATATTTGTATTCATGCCGATCCCGCACCCCGCGAATGAAACCATGCCAATAGCCATCCGCACCTCTTTGCAATTTCCCCTCCTCTGTCTCGGCAAAGCCGTTGAAATCCCCCCGCACCTGAACTTCCGAGGCATTCGGCGCCCAGACACGAAACGTGGCTCCATCAGCGACCAATGTCGCCCCCATCGGGGTCTGCGAATGAATGTGGTCTAACAAGGCAGGCATTTCAGCGATCCTCAGTCGTAACCGCCAAACATAAAGAGGCGGCAGGGTTCATCCTTCACATTGTAGAGGGCATGCAACTGCCCCGTCTTGCATAGAGCCAGATCCCCTGGCAAAAGCGTGCGCAACTCAAAGCAACGTTCCCGCCCTGGAAACTCACACCAGTCTCCCACCAGCATCAGGCCATGCCCTTCCAGCATCATGAAGACCTCTTGGTTATCCCGATGGCGATGAATGCCGATCGCGCATTCCGGCAGCAGAATATGCAGATCCATGTAGTCCACCGCCATGAAGCACTCCCGCTTCTCCGCCGTCACCGGCTGGCCTGCCGAGACAGGTTTGCTCCCATCCGTCCCATAGGTGTAGGCATCGTAGTTTCCCGGGATCAGATCGCGGCCCAGTTCCGGCAACACATCTGGACCAAACACCTGCTGCCGTTTGGATTCATGGAAGTAGTTGGAAAACAGATTTCGGAACTCCAGGAATCCCACCCCGCCATGCGGATTGGGGCTGATGCCAGAGCCCAGAAACGAGCGCCAGCCTCGTAGGGCCATGTCAAACACCACCGTGTAGTTCGCTCCCTGCCGGGAGTCCCACACCGTAGCCGTCTCATTGGCAAAGGCCACTTCCACCCGCAACGGGCGGATGGGATGCATGGAGTTCAGGGGTGCATGGTTCAGCAGTTCCCAGCTCTGCCTCTGGCGGTTCAGCCCATCGCGCAGTTGATCCACCCCGGGCCCTTCAAAATCGGCCAGCGAGCCTTTGACCATATCTGGCCGGGGCACGATCAGTCCCCGGTCAAAGGCGGCCTGCCCCCGCACATCCAGTCGGCTGCGCAGGTTCGCTCCATCAAAGGACCACAGCTCCACTTCATAGTGTCCTGTGATCGGGTTCAGCGGCAGCTTCAGCATCTGCGGCGGGGTATTGTCCCCCACCTTCACCGAGGCCTGAAGAAACTCCCCCGGACTCCCCTGAGTGAGTTTCCCCAGCTCCGTGCCAGGTGTACCGCGATAACAGACCTTCACAAACACCCCAGCCCAATCCCCCGCCGCCACATAGCCCCGCACCAGAAAAAAATCGCCCAGAGTGAAGTCGGAGATGTTCTGCTTTTGAAAGTCCGTCTTGATGTTTTGCTGGGCGGGCGCGCCAGCCTGCCTATCCCCCTGCCCCGGTCCATAGAGGGTTAACGAACGATATGGAAACAGGTACTGCAGGCTGTCCACATAGTAGCATTCGCGCTCGGAGGCCAGCTGCAGCTTTTGCGTCTCCTGCACCATCCGCATCAGCGGATTGTTTGCATCATACACCGGCTGCATTCCCTCTGGAATGAAAGCCACATTGTCATTGCTGGGAAATTTCATGAGATCAGTGGGCGTGATAAAGGAAGGCGACAAATTTCAGCGGCACGCTGCCGGTATTGCGGATGCCATGCATGCCGCCGCTCTTGGTAAAGATGACTGAGCCAGGCTTCATCGGCACTTCCCGCATCTCCCGCTCATCCAGGCCAAACACGGGCATCTTCGCCCCGATATAAGTGCCAGCCGAAGTCAGCTTGGGATCATCCCCCTCGGCCATGTAGCCGATGCCCTCGCCAGCCACTACATAGTAGAGCTCTTCACTGCCGATGTGCTGGTGAGTCCCCTCCACGCCGCCCACGGGCACTGTCACTTCATGGAAGAACACCAGGCTGCCACCCAGTTCCTGCTGAAACACCCACCGCATGTCCGTGATGTTCGTGGCATTCATCTTCTGCATGTCACCGCCGAAGAAACGGTCGGCGAACTTCTGCAGGTCGCTGTCCATCATCATCGCGTTGCGATAGCGCACGGGGGCCACGTCCTTTTCCACATCCGCCACATACCAGCCGCGCTGAAAGTCCACCTCATAGTTCTCCACCGGCACCGTATTGATCCCGCTGCTCGGTTCCGCCGTCCTGGGCATCTGCACATTGCGGCCAAAGAAATTGTCCCATCCCGCATCCGCATCGCTGATGCCATAGCCCATGGGCTGGTTGGCACGTCCCTCGCGGAAGGCCAGCTCCACTTTCATGATGCCCTTGGGATCTTCCAGCGCCGCCGCAAAGGCCGGGATCCGGGTGATGGTCCCGCGAATGCCCATCTGGGCCAGCACCTGATAGTCGTGATGCTGCCCCTGCGGAACCTCCAGCGTCTGCCAGATCTCGCATTGATACGCATCCACCCAGGGGCAATACCCCAGCGTCACCCGGCCCTCCACGGTGGGTCGGCCACCGCTCAGATGCAGCCGCACCCAGGCAATGACCTCCTCCCCCACAAAACGATACTTCAGCCGCGCCTGCTCCGTCAAACGCCCGGCCCGATACTCCAGGCGGATGAAGTTGGTGTAGGGCTGCTCATCCAGCCGCAGATTACCTTTCAGCACCGTTGCATCCACCTTCGCCCGCACCTCCTGCACATTGTAAGTGTAGCGGGCAGACCGCGTCGCGTTCAGATACTGCGCGTGGTAGATGCGGTCTGGAAAAAAGACCACGTGAAACACCTGGTTTGCCGGGTGGTTTTGTATCGCTTCAAATCGGATGTCCATGGCCGTGAAGGGGGTTAGCAGCGGGATTTCAGCGTTTCTGCCACCTTGAAGGCATTCGCCTGGATGGTCAGTGTGGGATTCGCTCCGCCGCTGGTGGGCATGAAGGAACCGTCCGTTACATACAGATTGTCGAAGAAGTGGGCTTTGCAGTCGGGGTCCAACACTGAATCATCCGGGTCAGTGCCAAACCTTGCCCCACCCAAAATGTGGTTGGCGATGCGCACCGTGTTTTCCACCCGCACGCCATACACACTGCCAAACTCGATGTCATAGTCTCCCGGCCCCATGCCATACTGTTGGGCACCTTCAGTCAGCACATCACGGCACATTTCAGACATCCGGCGCATCAGGTATTCATCATGCGCATGCCAGTCCTTCACAATGTGGGCCACCTTTCGCCCCCACTTGTCCCGTACTGTCGGGTGCAGGCGGATGTGGTTGTCAAACTGCGGGATTTGATTGCCCATGAAGCTCACGGAAAGGCGCGTACCCATGTCCGTGCGCAGCCACTCCAGCAGCTTGTCCCCATGCAGTGACTTGTCATTTTGAAAGCCCTGCCACAGCGAGTCCAGATCCGTGCTGCCATGCGTGCGGGCCAACGAGATCGGCAGTGCCTGGTCAGAGGTGTTGTTATAAATGGCCGCCCAGCCCACAGCCCCTGCCGCTTGATCCAGTCTGGATCCGAAGGGAAGTCCGTGGCAAAGTCACTGTCCAGGGAGATGGACTTATCAAAACGACGATTCTGGATCTCCTCCCAAATCTTCGAGTTATTCCGGTAAGCC
>DMMK01000049.1 GCA_003453085.1 Verrucomicrobiales bacterium | reverse complement strand
CGGCCTCCGTCTCGCTGCGATCGAGCGTTTCCAGCAGGCCGCGGGTGAACAGGAGCACGCCCTTGCGGTGCGACGTCCCCACCGCCGCCGCCTTGACCTGGGCTGAGTCGATCAGAAAGAGCTGCGGCACCGGGGCGCCGGCGCCGATCGCCACCTCCTCGACGATGTTGGCAAGCTGGCGCTCCTCGAAATCGTCGGGGCGCGCCGGCCGGGCGCCGAGCCGTGCCACGAAGGCGTCGCTGCCGACACGGCCGAACAGGGCGCGCAGCCAGAGCCAGACCAGCAAGGCGGTGATCAAGGCCGGCACGGCAACGGGTGCGAAACGCAGCAACGGTCCGACCAGCAGGCCGAGATCGCCCACCCCCTGCACGCGATCGAGCACGGCCGAGAGGTGATCGAAGTTGGCGATCTGGCCGGCCACGAAGGCCTGGATCGTGGGCACGCCGAAGCCTCCGACAAGCTTCAGCAGGCCGCCCAGGATCAGCGCCACGAGGAAGAGCAGCGGTTGCAGGCTTTCCGGAACCATCGGGGCCACCACCAGCGTGAACTTAGCCGCCGAATAGCCGCCCACGGCCATGAAACCGGCATGGCCCAGGCTGAACTGGCCTGTGTGGCCGTTGATCAGGTTCAGGCTCACGGCCAAAATGATGTTGATACCGATGTCAACGATGATGCCCAGGTAGTAGCGGTTGAACTGCCCCGAGAACTGGGACACGACCACGGCCAGGATGATGCCAGCCAGCAGCCAGCGTTTTGCGCCATTCATGGAGGTCATACTTTTTCCACCGTGGCTTTGCCGAGCAGGCCGGCAGGTTTGAACAAAAGGATGAGGATCAGGATGGCAAAGGCGATGCCATCCCGGTAATTCGAAAGTCCGGGGGTGCCCCCGGCAAAGGTTTCCAGCAGGCCCAGCAGCAGGCCGCCGAGCGCCGCGCCTGGCAGATTGCCAATGCCGCCCAGGACCGCGGCCACAAAGGCCCGAAGCCCAGGCTGCACACCCATCAGGGGATCAATCCCCGGAGCTTTGATCGCATACAAAATCCCGGCGATGGCCGCGAGCGCGGAGCCCAGCCCGAAGGTGAAAGAGATGATGCGGTTGATGTTGATACCCATCAGGGCCGCCGCCTGCTGATTGAAGGAAACCGCCCGCATGGCGGTGCCGATCTTTGTGCGCTGGACGATGAACCACAGGCCCGCCAGCAGCAGCACCGTGACCCCCAGAACCAGAAGGTCGTTGCTGCCGATGACCAAGCCGCCGAGGTGTAGGTCGCTTTCTCCCAGCAAACGCGGGAACGCTTTGGTGTCTGCGCCAAACACGGCCTTGTGCTGGCAGGTGTATTCAATGAACAGGGACACCCCGATGGCGGTGATCAGCACTGTCAGCTTTGGCCGGGAACGCAGCGGGCGGTAGGCGAGAAACTCGATCAGCATGCCGAGCCCGGCGCAGATGATGGCCGAAAGCAGCACCACGATCACCGCTCCGGTGACGGAGGGCAGGGGAGCCACCTTTTCCACCGCAGGAGCCAGGAAATAGGCCGAGTAGGCCCCCAGCATTAGCACGTCACTGTGCGCGAAGTTGATGAACCTCAGCACGCCATAGACCATCGTGTAACCCAGCGCGATGAGCGCATAGATCGAGCCCAGAGCGAGGCCGTTGATGAGTTGCTGAAGAAACCAGTCCAGAGGAAGTTGAGGGTTGAGAGTTAATTGCTGATAGCCTTAAAAAGGCAGACGGGCTGGTGGGATGCGCATGCCAGGGTTCATATGAGCGCGGGCGAATTTGCTGGTGCGGCCCATCAACTCCCGACGATCAGCACTTAGGGGTTCACGGTTTCCACAAACTTGAACTTGCCGCCCGCGACCTGTAGGATCACGGCGGATTTCACCGCATCGCGCTGCGCGTTGATGGCCATTTTGCCCGTCACACCTTCAAATTCTTTCGTGGCTGCAAGGGCTTCGCGGATCTTGCTAGGCTCCACGGAGTTGGCTCGCTTGATGGCATCCGCAAGGAACATGGCGGAGTCGTAACCCAGGGCGGCCATGGCATCAGGCACCTTGCCTTGATATTCCTTTTTATAAGACTCCACAAAGTTCTGCACTTTGGGCGTGCCGGCATCCGCCGAGTAGTGGGTAGAAAAGTAGTGCCCCTCCACGGCTTCTTTGCCAATTTCGATAAGGGTAGGGCTTTCCCAGCCGTCACCGCCCAGGAAGGGGATGCTGATGCCGAGTTGTCTGGCCTGGATGCAGATCAGAGCCACATCTGTATAATAGGCGGGGATGAAAACGGCGTCCGGTCCGGCGGTCTTGATGGCTGTGAGTTGAGCCTTAAAGTCCTTGTCGCCACCGTTGAAATCCAGTTCGGCCACCACTTGGCCACCTGCTTTGGCAATGCCTTCCTTGAAGAATTTGGCGAGCCCCTTGCTGTAATCGCTCTTCACGTCGGTGAAGACCGCCACTTTCTTGGCATTCAGGGTTTTGGTGGCAAAGTTCGCCATCACCGTCCCCTGGAAGGGATCGATGAAACAGACCCGGAAAATATGGTCGCCAGTTTCGGTCACTTTTGGATTGGTGGAAGCCGGGGAGATCATCGGTACTCCGTTCTGCTGGCAGATTGGTGCTGCTTCCAGGGAGCGGCTGGAGGCCACCTCGCCCAGGATGGCCACCACTCCATCTTTCGAAATCAGCTTGTTCACGACGTTGGCCGGCTCGCCCGCCTTGGACTGGTCGTCCTCCGTTTTCAGTTCCAGTTGCTTGCCCAGCACGCCGCCTGCGGCATTGATCTCCTTGACCGCCAAAATCGTGCCCTCGTGGGAAGATATCCCAAAGGTGGCTTCCTTGCCGGTCAAGGATGCAAACTCCCCGATCAGGATGGTGTCTCCGCCGCTTTTGTTGCAGCCAGTCAGGCCGGAAACGAGAAGTCCGACGGCCCCTAAAACGAAAAATTGGCGTTTTTGCATCTGCATGGAGCTTTTCTAGCAGTCTGCATACCATGGGCAAGGGGAATTAGAGATGCTCCTTGGTGCGGCTACGCTTCTAGAACTGCATCAGGATGCACTTCTTTTTCTGGCTTCTCTCCATGATGGCGGCTAAAAGGACATTCTATGGATTTTGCCAAATTTGCCGCCGACTTTGCCGGATTTGTCTGGGGACTGCCGCTCATCATTCTTCTGTTTGGCACTCACCTGTTTCTGACTTTCCGCACGGGCTTCATTCAAAAGCACCTGCTTCGGGGCATCAAACTTTCCGTGACCAAGGATGAAGGGGCCTCGGGCGATGTGTCGCAATTTGGCGCTCTCATGACGGCTCTCGCGGCCACGATCGGCACCGGAAATATCGTCGGCGTCGCCAGCGCGGTGGCGGCGGGCGGACCGGGGGCGGTACTGTGGATGTGGCTCACAGGCGTCTTTGGCATGGCCACCAAGTACAGCGAGGCTCTGCTGGCCGTGAAATACCGTGTGCAGATGCCGGATGGCAGCTTTGCCGGCGGCCCCATGTATGTGCTGGAGCGCGGCCTGAACATGCGCTGGCTGGGCATTGTCTTTGCCGTCTTCACCTGTCTGGCAGGTTTCGGCATCGGCTGCATGTCTCAGGCCAATTCGGTGGTGGGCCATGTGCAAAACATGCTGCCCGAGTATGACAAAAATCTCATCGCCTGGTCGGTCGGCGGCCTCATGACCGTGCTGGCCGGTGCCGTGATCCTGGGCGGGGTGAAAAGCATCGCCCGCTTTTGCAGTGTGCTGGTTCCCTTCATGGCCATTGGCTACGTCATCGGCTGCGCCTGCATCCTCATCAAAAACTACGCAGTTATCCCTGAGACGATCTCGCTCATTTTTAGCACCGCCTTCACCGGACAGGCGGCCATTGGCGGCTTCATCGGGGCAGGGATGAAGGAGGCCATGCGCTACGGCATTGCCCGCGGCCTGTTTTCCAATGAATCCGG
>DMMK01000151.1 GCA_003453085.1 Verrucomicrobiales bacterium | reverse complement strand
GCCATCGGCGGTGCAGATGAAGTGCAGGCCCACCTGGCTGACGACGAGACGCGGTTCTGCGGCCCGGGCATTGGCGGCGGCCAACCCCAAGCTGGCCACTAGAAAGAATGCGCGGGCGATATAGGTCATTGGTTCAACGTTCCATCTTTACGAAGTCATGACAAGGCAATCCGAAATCCGGCTTCGCTTTTGATGAATCCAGGCCGGAAAACGAGGCTCTGCATTTCCTTTTCTGCCTGTGCCTTGCGGAGGCTTTTCAGGTGGACAAGGCCGGGGGGTGCCCGTCTAATCCTGGCCAGCATGCATTTTCTCCTGACCAATGACGATGGCATCGATGCCCCTGGCCTGGCGGCCCTGGCGGCGGCCATCACAGCCATCCCGGGGGCGCAGGTCTCCATCGTGGCTCCACCCGCTGAATATTCCATGTGCGGCCACCGGGTGACGACCCGTGAGGTGCTGCATGTGGAGGAACGGGGGCCCCGGCGCTGGGCGGTGGGCGGCACGCCGGCAGACTGTGTGCGCATCGGCCTTTTTGCGCTGGATCTGAAGCCAGACTGGGTGATTTCCGGCGTGAATGCGGGGGGCAATCTGGGGCAGGATGTGGTGATCTCCGGCACGGTGGCGGCGGCGAGGGAGGCGGCGTACCACGGCATCGCGGCGATGGCTTTTTCGCATTACATGATCCGGGGGCTGGAGATGGATTGGGCTCGCATTTCCACCTGGGTGATGGAGCTGACGGGTCGCCTTTCCGGCGAAAGGCTGCACGATGGCGAGTTCTGGAATGTGAACTTTCCCCACCTGCCCCCTGGCCCGCTGCCGATGCCGGAGGTGGTGCGCTGCTACCCTGAAAGGCTGCCACTGAAGGTGGCCTACCAGGCTGCGCCGGATGGGGGCTACCATTACACGGCCTCCTATGCCGAGCGCCCACGCATTCCAGGCTCCGATGTGGAGGTGTGCTTTGGCGGCCAGATCTCTGTCTCCCGACTGAAGGTATGACCGCTCCGCTGGCAGCCCCGTCCCTGGTGAAACCGCCGTTGGCGGCCCGGGTGGCGCTGCGGCTGGCCCGGCTGCCGGGGGTGAACCGGCACCATGTGCTGTGGGCGCGCAGCCATGTGCTGGAGTGGACGCTTTCCCTCCGCCGCCCGTTTTACCCGCGTGTGCTGGGGCACCGGATGACGCAGCGGGAGATCGGCCACGCGGGGGAGGTGCTGGCCACGCGCTGGCTGCCGAAGCAGGGGCGCAAAGTGCTGTATCGGAATTACTTTGCCCCTGGCGGCGGGGAGGTGGACATCGTGGCCCGGCATGGGAAGGTGCTGACATTCATCGAGGTGAAGACGCGGACGAGCGCGGACTTTGGCCGCCCGGCGGATGCAGTGAATGCCAAAAAGCGCCAACTCATCCAGCGCGGGGCGCATCACTGGCTGCGGATCATGCGCTGGCCGCACGTGCGCTACCGATTTGATATTTTGGAGGTGCTGCTGCTGCCGGGAGAGGAGCCGAGGCTGAATCTCATCGAAAATGCCTTTGGCCTGAGTGATTCGGTCATGATTGGCCGATGATCACTTCCTGCTTTGACATCGCAAAGCCCACCCGCTACACCTTGCGGCCCTAAAATCCATCGCAACCGACCATGAGCAAGAATTCCGCGAAGAAGATCATCAACGATCCCCTGAAATGTGCCGACGAACTCTTTGAAGGCCTCGTGCTGGCCTATGACGGCAAGGCCCGCCGCGTGGGCAAGCGCTCGATCGTGATGAACGATCTGCGCCCGGATGCCCCGGCCCTGCTCATCGGCGGTGGCGCAGGCCATGAGCCGATCTACCACGGTCTGGTGGGCAAAGGCATGGGCGACGGCGCTGCCGTGGGCGACATCTTTGCCGCACCGCCGCCAGACATCGTGCTGGAAGCCACGCAGGCTGTGAACCGTGGCAAGGGCGTGCTGTATCTCTACGGCAACTACGCCGGCGACATCATGAACTTCGACATCGGCGCCGAGCTGGCCGAAGAAGAAGGCATCACGGTGAAGACGGTTTTCATCAATGACGACGTCTGCTCCGCCCCGCCTTCCGAAAAGGCCAAGCGCCGTGGTGTGGGTGGTCTGGTGCCGGTGGTGAAGCTGGCCGGTGCCGCCGCCACGCAGGTGGACAGCCTGGATGAGCTGGCCCGCATCGCGCAAAAGGCCGTGGACGCCACACGCACGGTGGGTGTCTCCACCAAGCCGGGCTCTATCCCTGCCACAGGTGCGCCGACCTTTGAACTGGCGGATGACGTCATCGGCCTGGGCATGGGCATCCACGGTGAAAAAGGCGTGGGCCTGATCCCGATGTGCACGGCGGATGAGCTGGCCGCGAAGATGATCGACCTGCTGTTTGGCGACGACCTGCCGCTGAATGCCGGGGATGAGATCGTGTTTTTTGTCAACAGCCTGGGCAGCACGCACATGATGGAGCTGCTGATCATGCTGCGCGCCGCACGGCCGCTGCTGGATGCACGCGGCATCAAGGTGCACCAGACCATTGTGGACAGCATCGTCACCTGCCAGGAGATGGCGGGGGTGAGCTTCAGCATCACCAAGCTGGACGCGGAGCTGAAGGCGCTGTGGGACCTGCCCTGCGAGAGCGTGGGCTACACCAAGCTGTAAGGCCGGGCGACCGGAAATTCAGGGGGCGGAATCCGTGAGGATTCCGCCCTTTTTGTTAGGCCACGACGGCCATCAAGCCAGGGGCACGTGGCATGCGCGGGACGTGGCACGGAGATTGCAGGGAAAAGTGGCTGGTCCGCTGCCCCCATGCGGACCGCCCTGCCCCACCCGGCAGGGCGCCGGCACGCACTTCCTGACGGCGGGTTTTTCATTCGCCAGGGCGGG
>DMMK01000079.1 GCA_003453085.1 Verrucomicrobiales bacterium | reverse complement strand
TTCACTCTGGAGCCACGCGCGGGCAGAGAAGCCTGGGCACCATATTTCTGCGGAGCCGAAGTGAGCGGCGCAGAGAAGTAGGGTTGTCCTTGCCTCTCTACAGCGCAATCCGGTACATTGTCGCGACTTCGTAACTTACACTGTCTCCGGCACGACAAAACCTTCACGATACTCGCGTTTCAGCAGAGCCAGGGCCTCAGGGGTGGCGGTCTCACCGATGAAGGTTTCCTTCTCGGCATCAATCTCCAGGATCGGGCCCACGCGCACATCGCCGGGCTTCAGCGTCACCTCATTCGCGGTGAGGTGGGCTGGCAGGTCCTCGATGACTTCTTGCCACGGCTGGAAGTCCTTGAGGCGGGCCTTGGCCATGTCGAGATCGCCCGCTTGACCGAGCCGCCAGGAAATGTTGCCCAGGTGACACCAGGCACTGGAGAAGTGGATCTGCTCGATCTCGGCCTTCAAGTCGCTGTTTTTGCGGCTGCGCACGGCAGCGATGAAATTGGTCGCGTGAGTGCCGCCGCCATCGCCTTTGAATTTCTGAATGACCTTGCCTGCCGGGTCGTGGGCGGAGCCGCCGCCACGGCCGCCTGCGTAGTAGCCGCCTTCACACTCGATGATGAGGAAAGCGCTGGAGCGGCGGCGGCGATAGACGTCCGGGGCTTTCATGCCCTTTTGGCGTGGCAAGTTATGCACGTCCATGATCACGGGGACCACGCCGGTGTCGTAGTAGAGGAAGTGGGTGTTCGGCGTTTCGCCGGCATCATCCCAGCCGTAGCGGCCACCGCCTGCCAGCACGCGTTTGGGCAGGGTGATCTTGTCGCGGAAGACCACATTGCGCAGGTCATCCAGGATGTGGGGGCCCCAGTTGCCCAGCTCGCCGTTGCCCGTGTTCCAGTTCCAGTGCCAGTCGTAATGGAATCTTTCCCGCAGGATGGGTACATCCTGGGCAGGGCCTAACCAGAGATTGTAATCCACTGAGGTGGGCGGGGTAATGGGTGTCTGGCGTTTGCCGATGGTGGCGCGCATGCCGTAGTGATTGCAACGCACATACTTCATCGCGCCCAGAATGCCGGAGTCCAGGTAGGCCTTCAGTTCATCATGAAAAGGGTCGCTGCGTTGCTGCGTGCCACCTTGGACGATGCGGTTGTATTTGCGCGCCGCGGTCACCAGTTGGCGGCCCTCCCAGATGTTGTGGGAAATGGGCTTTTCCACATACACATCCTTGCCTGCCTGGCAGGCCCAGATGGAGGCCAGCACGTGCCAGTGATTGCCAGTGGAAACGACGACGGCATCAATGCTTTTGTCATCCATCACGTGGCGCAGGTCCTGCGTGGTCTTGGCATTGGGGAAGGCCAGCTTCGCCTTGTCCAGTTGAGCCGTATCCGCATCACACAGGTAGGCGATCTCCACCCCGGGCACCTTGGCCATGCGTTTGGCATTGCCCATCCCCTGGCCGCCGAGGCCGATGGCAGCCACGCGCACGGTTTCATTGGCCCCCAGCACCCGGCTGGCGGAAAGGGCCGTGGCTGCGAGTGCGGTGTTGCGAAGGAAAGTTCGGCGGGTGACTGGGTGGATCATGCTGCCCGTTTTATAAAACGAGGCCGGGTGGGACAAGTGAAAAGACGATTTTGTCACCTTAATGTCTTTTCATTTGGAAAAGACGCTGCTTATCCAACGATAGATATCATAAAACATGAAAAAGCTCCTCTTCGCACTTTCCTTCCTCGTTGCGGTTAACATCTCGGCCCAGAGCCCTGCACCTTCCCAGCAGGCTGAACTGAACCGCTCCACCGCAGGCCGTACGCTGAATGACCGCAATCTGGCCGATGGCACCATGCCGCTGAAAAAGGGCATGGTCTTCGATGTGGTGGAACAGAAGATGGGCTACGTGGTAATCTCGGCTAATGGCCGCAAGGTAGTGGTCGCGCAGACGGATGTCACCGTGACGGCAAAACCCGAAGCTCCTGCCTCCACCACTACCACCATTTCGCCTGCAACTGCAGCCAGTGCCTTCACCCCAGGACAGATTGTGCTTATCAGCGCCAAATACACCCTTCAGGGGAATCAGCCGCGCAATGTCAAAAACCGTCTGACCAAACTAATCCCTGAAGGAACCATCAACCAGCCCGTGGAGATCCTGGTGACGGATGATTTGAGCTCTGCCGCCTCCATTCAAGGAAACACTGTGACTGTCAGAAACGGCGGCTCAGGCGGCATCGTGGTCACGGGCACTGCTCGCAATATCCTGACGGTGGAGTACTCCTTCAACGGGCAAGTCCGCAAGAAGCAGGCGGCGGAAGGCACCTACCTCACGCTGCCTTGAGTTTTTTCGGCCCTTCGGTTTCTCCCAACAAAAAGCCCGCCTCGGAAAGAATCCAAGGCGGGCTTTAAGTTTTCAGAGGACGCTTAGAGCTTCTTCACACGGAAGCTGCGGAAGCCTACCGGATCGCTGTGGCCGGCGAAGCCAATGAAGCCGCTGGTTTTGTCCAGGCCTTTAGGGGTCTTCTTGGGGGCCAGTTTGCTGCGGTCCACCTGGCTCAGGTCGGCATCCAGGATCTTGGTGCCGTTCAGCGTGACGGTGATGTGCTGGCCTTTGACGGTGACTTCCTGGAAGTTCCACTGGCCCACGGGGCGCAGGTAGCCGTGCTTGGCGCCGATGAGGCCATACACGGAACCGTGATACTGGTAGTCCTTCAGCGGAGTCTTGGCCTTGGCGTTGTAGCCATCGCTGTCAATGACCTGGAGTTCCAGGCCGTTCCAGGCGGCGTTGCCTTCCTTCGGAGTCCGTAGGGCGATGCCGTTGTTGCCACCCAGAGGCAGGATGAACTCGGTGCGGATGACGCAGTCGCCATATTCTTCGAGGGTCAGGAGATCGCCGCCTTTGCCTGCTTTGCAGTAGATGGCACCGTCCTTCATGTCGTAGTTTTCCACGGCTCCCTGCCAGTTGCTGAGGTCCTTGCCATTGACCATTTCCTTGAAGCCTTCTTCACCGGCAGCCAGGGTTTTGTTGGCCTCTTCAGGG
>DMMK01000629.1 GCA_003453085.1 Verrucomicrobiales bacterium | reverse complement strand
GCGCATCTGGATAGGCTGGGTAACCAGGATGTTTTGGCCGGGCACCTGATCGAGCAATGCCTTTCGCATGAGTTCACCGAGGCGTTCTTTGCTGATGATTGTGCCATTCTCTTTCCGCCACTGGTCACGCATATTGAGCATGAGGTAGGTATCGGCGACGTTCGGGTTCATCGGGTCGGTTGCGATCTCTGCCGTGCCGATGCGGGAGAAGATCTCCTTAACCTCCGGGAATTCGCGGCGAATAACAGCCTCGCTCTGCTTCTGCAAATCAAGCGAAGAGGAAAGCCCGGCACTGCTGCTGCGGATGAGCTGAAAGGCGAAGTCGCCCTCATCAAGTTGCGGAATGAATTCCGAACCGAGACGAGAGAATACCCAGAGCGAGCAACCGAACAGGACGAGCATAGGCAGCACGACAAGCATGCGGAAGCGAAGGCCAAAGTTCAGCAACGGTGTGTAAAGCCGCTTGGTGAAAGTGACGAGCCAGTTGTCTTTTTCCTGAATCTTTCCGCCTAACAAATACGAACACAGCACGGGCATCAAGGTCACAGCGAGCACAAGCGAACCACCAAGCGCAAGCATGACAACGAGCGCCATCGGCTTGAACATTTTCCCTTCAATGCCTTGCAGTGCGAGGATGGGCACATAAACGACCGTGATGATCAGCACGCCGAAGAACATTGGATTGGCAACCTCCTTGGCGGATTTAAGTACTTCTTCAGTGCGCTCGCTGGCGGTGAGCCTGCGACCAAGCGCGTGCTGTCGCTCGCCTAGATGGCGGACGATGTTTTCGACCATCACCACAGCGCCATCAATGATCAGACCAAAGTCGATGGCCCCGAGGCTCATCAAATTCCCGCTGATGTGATAGCGCACCATCCCCGTCATGGCAAAGAGCATGGAGAGCGGAATGACGAGGGCGACGATGAAGGCAGCGCGAAAGTTTCCAAGTAGCGCAAACAGCACCACAACGACGAGCAAAGCCCCCTCTGTAAGATTCCTCTCCACCGTGGCAATCGTGCGGCTGACAAGATTGCTGCGATCATAGAGCGTCCTGATGACAACGCCGTGCGGCAGCTTGGCCTGGATGTCGGTAAGCTTCGCCCGCACGGCTTCAGCAACTTGTCGTGAGCTTTCACCTGCAAGCATGATGGCGGCACCCACAAGGGCCTCGTCTCCGTCGTCGGTAGCCGCTCCAGAACGAAAGGCGCTGCCGATGCTCACCGTGGCCACTTCGCTGATGAGGATGGGCTTTACACCACCTGCAAACTTGAGCGGTATGGCGAGGATTTGTTCGATGTCGTTCACGCGACTGACAGCGCGGACAATAAGCTGTTCGCCACCGATCTCGACATAGCCTCCGCCTGCATTGCGGGTGTTTTGCTCGACGATCTCTGCCAGCATGTCGAGCGAAAGACCTCGTTCGGCAAGACGGGCGGGATCAGGTTTGATGACGATTTGCTTTTGATAACCGCCGTTGGTGTTAACCTCCGCAACGCCGGGCGTACTGCGCAGCAATGGCTTCACCTGATATTCCTGAATTTGTGCGAGTTCCATGAGCTGCGCCTCACGGGTGGCGGGTTTGGTTTTTGCGTCGTCGCTGTAATCAAGACTGTAATAGAAGATTTCTCCCAGCCCAGTGGCAACGGGTGCCAGCTTCGGCGTAAGTCCTGGCGGCAGTTCGTCCAGCACAGCTTGTAGGCGCTCGGTGACAAGTTGGCGAATGCGGAACAGATCTACATCGTCATGGAAAACCATCGTGACTTGTGAAAGCCCAAACTTCGACAATGAGCGAAGTTCGATCATCTGCGGCAATCCCGCCATTTCGCTTTCAATGGGAAAGGTGACCAGCTTTTCGATCTCTTCTGGGGCGAGAGCGGAAACAGCGGTGTTGATCTGCACCTGTGGGTTGGTGATGTCCGGGACAGCATCAATGGGCAGATGGAGGGCCGACCACGAGCCGATGCCAATTAGGATCAACGTGGCAAGCAGCGTAGCTGCGCGATGGTGCAGCGAAAGGGTGATGAGGTGACTGAGCATTGAAAAGAAAGGAAGAGCGCCCGCCGACCAAAGCCGACGGACGCCATGGAGGCGTTAACTAGTCAGCGCAGCACTCGCAGCCGGTGCAGCAGCCCGCGTCGCATGAGCAGACGCCATCCTCACAGCAACTGCCGTTGAGGCAGCAGCAGTCACCCGTGGCGCAGCAAGCACCACCAGTGCAGCAAGCAGCAGGAAGGCAGCAGTTGGACTTCGCGTCCGTGCTGGATTGGGTGGCTGCATAGAGACCGGTGAGGGTCAGGATGAGAGCAAGAGACAGGAACAATGTTTTCATAGATAAGTAAGATTGAATGTTTTGATAAAATTGAAGTCAGCGGAGAGCCGACGAGGTGAAAGTTGGACGGCGGCTTTGGCGGCGGCAAGGGAGGCTGCTCTGTGCGTGAAGGCCCGCGCTGTGATGATGGGCGAGCGCCCTCGGCGTCGAGCGGGCAGGTCTGCGGAGCACACATAACCACAGGTGGCATGGATGAGGAGACATGAAGGCAGCAAGAGCAGTCACAGCCTTGGTCAGAATCCTGGCATGGGCACTCCGAGTGGTGCGCGGCGTTGTCTAACAACATGCCTTTGCAGCAGGTCATCTCACACGCTGGCATCCGGGGTGAGCACTTTCCCTGATGCGCCTGGCTCCACGGCACGATGAACAGCGGTAACAGAACGACCAGCAATATCCAAGCGATCTTGCTGCGCTGTTGGTGCGGATGGAGACCAAGGGAGAACATGGCTGTAATTTAGTGGCCGCAGTTGCAGGCCTTGCCGCCGCGCAGGATTTGCAGTTCGGCAAGCCAGAGCGACATCACAGGCGTGGTGACGATCTCATCCCCGGTGTAAAGGCCATCGGTGATCTCCACATGTTCGCCGCTTGCTGATCCAACCTTAACCGGCGTACGCAGGTAAAACTCGTCGTTCTTGGCATAGACAAACGTGCCTTCGGCGGTCGTGAGCAGTGCAGCTTTTGGAATCGCAGTGACGGCATCGTTGGCAGGAAAGCGGAAGGTCGCCGTGAGAGCGGCACCTGCCTCAACAGGTGCTGCTGTTTGCACCGTCACTTCATAGTCACCGAGGGTCAGATAGGGGGCCTTCTCGATGCGGAGCACGTTGCCTTTGGTGGAGCTGATTTCCACATCCATGCCGGGCTTCACCTGCTGGGCTTGGGCTTCAGTAAGCCAGCCACTGGCTTCACTTCCCCGCTGAATGGACTGCAAATTAACGGTGAAGGATGGTGCAATTTTTTCCTCCTGAACCTCAGCCGTTTGCAGGCCGATGGATTCCATCATGAGCTTGGTCAGGGAAACACCTTTGCCCTCTTTAAACTGTGCGCCGTTTTCCGGTGCGGCTGTGTGACTTGGACTGGCGGCGGATTGGCTGCAACTGCTGAGTGCTGCGGCCATGGGAAGGCAAAGGATGGAAAGTAAAAGTTTCATGGTGGGTGCAGGTCAAGGTTTCGGTGCGCTGAGGGTGATGAGAGAGCCGATTGCGCCAGTGAGTTCTTCCAGCATGAGCCCGGCTTCGAGCGCCTGGGACTGCGCCTCGCTGATGGACTCGACCGCTTCTAGATACTTGTCCTGGAGTTCGACAAAGGTCGCTGTGGGGACTGCGCCAAGACGGTAATGTCGATCCGCCAGTGTTGCCGCTTCACTGAATCTCGTGATGGCATCCCCTTTCCACAGCAGGACGCGTGACTGCTGGGTTTTGAATAGCAACATAGACTCAGTGACCAGCCTTTCGACCTCCCGCTGGGCAGCATTTAATGTAGCCTGAGCTTGCGACAGGCGGGCTTCCGCCGAGGCGACTTCGGCTTTGCCAGACTTCCAGAATGGCAGCGGAAAGGAAATGCCGAGTCCACCGACAGTTTGATCCTCCTGGCTTTTCGTGTTCTGAACTTCAACGTAGGGACCGACGGTGAAAGAGGGATAACGTTCGTTTTTGGCGAGTTCGACTTTGAACCCCTGCTGCTCAAGCTCCGTGCGCCGGATACGCAGATCGTAATGGTTCTGCATGGCTGTGCCCAGCAATGAGTCAAGGGAGGGTGGGGTCTTCATGTCAAACCCGGATCGCTTAACCACGAGAGACGTGTCGGCACGGCGGCCCATGAGCTGGTTCAGTTCCAAGAGTATCTTTTGCACTGCTACAGCGGCTGTCGCTGCCCGCGACTCCGCTACTAGTGCCGCCGCCTCAATGGTCACTATCTCCAATTGGGGGGCAATACCTGCGGGCTCCCGCTGCACCATCACCTCGCGCAAAGCCGCATAACGTGAAGCTACCTCACTGGCCGCAGCGGATATTTCCTGCTGTGCTGCGAGCGTGTAGGCCAGAACTCGTACTCGGGAGGCGAGATGAAAGCGAAAGCGTTCCAAACCAAGCTCAGCAAGGGTGATGTCACGATTCGCAATCGCCTTGCGCAGCCCCAGCCGCCCTGGCCATTCGATGGGCTGCGCCAGAGCAGCGGAGAAGGCGAGGCCATTTGAACGACTGTCTGCCGATGAGACGCGATTCTGCCCGATTTCGAGGCTCAGTTCAGGATTTGAAAGCCTGCCTGCCGTACTGCGTGTGGCCTTCGCCGAGGCAATCTCCGCCTCATAGAAGCGAATCTCCGGGTTGGCCTCCAGCGTGCGGGAAACAAGTTCTAAAATCGAACTGGCGGCAGGTTTGGTCTCCGCCGCAGGGAGCGATGGCAAAGCCGTGATAATGACGAAATAACAGAGGGAACGCATGAGAAGAGCAGGTTGAAGGGCAAGCAAAGGCATGAAACGGCCTCGCCACGAGGCACGAAGATGCCCCCTCTGGACGGGGTGCATCACTTCCGGCGCATTCAGTCACCACCTTTTAGGCGGACGTAGCGCACGGCAAATCAGGCCAGTGCGGCAGGGGCGCGTGCAGGCAATGCAGCCCGTCTCACAAATGCCCAAGTCGTTCTTAACTCGGGCGGTGCCGTCGTTGGCATCGGCACAGGGCAAGCGGCTTGTTCAACGAGATCAAGCAAGGCAAAAGCCTGTATGATACCGATCAGCTCCACCATCTGCATTTCCGGCATCGTCACCATCTCAGGCAGATAGCTCTGAGCGATGGTGTCGCTAGGGCAGATATCCGGCATTGCTGGGGCTTCATGCCCCTCGTCGCCATGGGAACAGCACCCAGAATGTTGTTTCTCCACCTTCTGTGGCAGCAAGCAACACACCGTACTGGGCACCATGAGCGCCAGAAGGATGAATGCGAGAATGGGCCACAGGCGTTTCATTTGGGATGATCATCATAGCCAAAAACTGAAGGTCAAGCGGGATATTGAACTGCCAGCCAAGCGTTTCCGGGTTCAGGCGGGTTCCATGATTTGATTGTGCGGAATTGGGCTGGTTCTCATTTATTTTAGAATGAAAAGCCCCATCAGAAAAAATCTGATGAGGCGATGTTTTTTATTGCGAGTCATATGATGCCACTTTCGCGGAAGGAAAAATAGCGTCGATGACCGATAATAATGTGATCACATAGTTTGATGTGTAGGAGCTGCCCGCATTCCTTTATACGCCTTGTAGCGGTATCGTCAGCGGCGCTGGGCGTTGAATCTCCGCTTGGGTGATTGTGCATCAACACAATCGCACTCGCGGCAGCCATAACCGCTATTCTAAAAACCTCCCTCGGCTGAGCCATGGCTTCGTCCAGTGTGCCAATAGACACCAAATGGTGTCCGGTAATCCTTAATCGCGTATTGAGCACCAGCACTGCAACACATTCCACATCCGCATTAAAATGTGGTGTTGTTGCAATGTGATGTCGCCAATACTCCACTGCTTTTTCTGGTGAATCCATCTGCATTAAGTGCTCGGGAGCTGGACACTCACGGAGGCTTACCACTTTCCATTCTTGGGGTTTCGATTTCGGTCTTCGCCTTTTTGGTTTTTGGCGGCCTAGATTTAACTTGAATAATTCGAGCTGTTTCATTTTACTCTCGGTTGCCGTCCGCCTGTTACAGCAGGTTGCTTCTTGTGGGATTCTCTCGCGCTTGAAGCGGGACGGCGCTTTGATGTAACGCACGCGAGATTTTGGCCTAACGGCCTCTTCAATATTCTGAGGGAAGCAGCACCGTTGTCACGGTGCGATCCGCTTCAGTGATGATCCAGAATTTCTCGTCACCAGCCATTGGGTAGGCGGAGAGAATTCTAAACCCTTCACGAAGAGAAAGTTCATTCTCCTCAATGTCTTCTTTGCTGAGGTCGCCCCAGTCGCCGCGTTGATGACGCAGCAAAGCAGTGGTAATCTCCAGGGCGGTAAGAACACTTAATGCCCCCGGTGTGGCACAGACGAAGCCCAATTGAATTTTGGGTTCGATAGGAAGTCTATCCATTAGAGATGATGCTCGTTGAAGGTGATGACGATGCCATCGTAATCGTCGCCATAAATGTCCTCAAAAAGTTGCTTGGTTCTGAGCCGATCAGGATCAGGTTGGGCGTTTTTTGGACATCCAGGGCAGCGAATGACATGCATCATGGTTTTGCTGAATTCATAACCGACGGCTTTAAATTTCGCCCGGTAGTGGGGGAGCAGACGGTCATTGACCGGCAGCCTCTTCCACCGCTCAATGTCTATAGCACTGAGATCAGTTTCGTGAACCGCATGTGACTTGAGATGATAATGATCCCAAGGCTCGCCGCAGGTTGTGCAATACACATCCATAAGAGTTTGCCTCTCAATCCAGGAGGTTGTGGAGTTCATCTGCACTCAAATGCTCAGGTTGCGATCCCGCCTCAGGAAGGGGGACTACACGCACGAACATTTGATTGGCCAAGCGAAGCAGGGCTTTTTCACGTCCCGCACGGCCAGCATCATCTTCATCGAACATCAGGACGATGCCCGAGCGTGAGCTAGATGCCTCCACAAGAATTGCTTCTTGCTTGGCAGACAGTGAGCATCCCATGAGAGAGACCACTCGATGAAAACCAAGCTGCCAAAGCTTGATGACGTCGAAAAAGCCTTCAACTACCACCAATGGAAGCCCCTGCCCTTCTCTAACGGCACGGTGAAGATTAAACACCTCCGCGCTTTTGTGGAAGCCGTTCGGCAGCTTATACTTAGGGCGTCCTTCAGGCGGTGGGCCTGGCCAACGTCCAGCATAACCGATGAGGGTTCCATCAGGATTGTGAATGGGAATCACAATACGACCTGACATCGTTCCTTTGGCACAAAACCCCAACCCAAACTCTCTAACAGTATCTTCGGTCAGACCTCGCTCAATTATGTATTCGTGATCTGTCTTCAGATTCTCCAGAGTGAAGGACAGCGGCTGATTTTCGCTGGGATCACTCTCAGCTTCATCATTGGGTTCTTCAGTTTTATGAGCTGGCTTTTGACTTGCACCGGCTGACTTTTTAAAGACAGCCGGTTTAGCATTCGCTGCGTCATGCTTGCTTGATGATGTTTCAGATTTGCCAGCCAGCCCGAGATTGAACCACTGATCTATTTTAAGTGCAGCTTCGTGCGCATCACAATTTTCCATCCTTGACACAAAGTCCAGATGGTTACCCCCGCACTTGCAGGTTATGTGATGACAGAACCAGCAGTTTTTTGAGAGAGTCACCTTGAAAGTGTCTTTCCCCACATCGGGATGGAAGGGACAAGAGCCTTCCATCCCGTCGCCGTTACGAGTGCCGCGCATCTTGGCTGTTAAGCCGTAATGATCCAGCACTTGTTGAAAAGAAACGGCCGCTTTGACCGCTCCAAAATCAATGAATGGTTTTGCCATAATTTGAATGAGCTTTGGTGTTTGTTGGGACGTTTGCAGGATGCAAACACCTCCGAAGCTCATGGTATCAGCGGACCTCATGCTCCGGGACTTGACGAGGCGGCATCCCCATGGTGTAAGATTTTCAATCCTGACAGGACAGCAACAGCCGTTGCCGCATGCCCGAATACGTTGAACATCCTGCGGGCTCGATGAACCTTCGCGGTAGCAGCTTGGATATTGGTTCGGCGAGCTTCTGATTTGGCGACAAATATCACTTTAAAATGTTCTGAGTCTTGGCGGTTTCGCTGGAGACTTGAGAGGGAGGTGGCCTCGTATGCTTTCAGTTTCCGAAGCACGCAACTCTGTCT
>DMMK01000263.1 GCA_003453085.1 Verrucomicrobiales bacterium | reverse complement strand
GCATGCGGCCCCACGGGTGGCGGTGCTGAGCACGGGGGATGAGCTGGTGCCTGCCGGGCAGCTGCTGGCGGCGGGGGAAATCTACAACAGCAACGGCCTAATGCTGCAGGCGCTGCTGGCGGCGCAGGGCATCGCGGAAACGACGGCGGTGCATTGTGCGGATGATCTGGAGGCGACGATCACCACCCTGCAGGAACTTTTGCAAACCCATGAGGTGGTGCTGCTGAGCGGTGGGGTCTCCGTGGGGGATCACGACCACATCAAACCGGCGCTGCAGGCGCTGGGCATCACGCCGGACCTGTGGCGGGTGAAGGTGAAGCCGGGCAAGCCGTTTCTGTTTGCGCAGCAGGCGGGCAAATACATCTTTGGGTTGCCGGGGAATCCGGTTTCCAGCTACATCACTTACCAGCTTTTTGTGCGCCCGGCGCTGCTGCGGCGGATGGGGGCAGCGCAGGTGGAGCCGGTGAAGATTCCCGCCATCACGACCACGGATCTGCACAATGATGGCAATCGTCCGCATTACCTGCGGGGTGTTTTGAAAGAGGGAAAGTTCACGGTGCAGGGGCTGCAGCAGAGCCATGCGCTGTTTGCCCTGAGCCAGGCGAATGCGCTGCTGCGGCTGGAGCCAGAGGAGCGGGTGGCCGTCGGGCAGGCGGTGCAGGTGCTGATGTGAGGGACGATGGAGGGGGACTGTGGTTTGACACTTGGCACCCCTCATGCGAGGGGAGGGGTGCTACGAATCCGAATGAAGTACCTTACCCTTGTCCGTCATGCGAAATCCAGTTGGGCCCAGGCCGGGCTGTCGGATCACGACCGTCCGCTGAATGAGCGGGGTTTGCGCGCGGCACCTGCGGTGGCGTCGTTTCTGCATCGCACCTATTTTGGCGGGGGGGATACGCCGGCGCTGATCCCGCCGCCGGACCGGCTGGTGACGAGCACGGCGGCGCGTGCGCTGGGCACGGCGAAGATCATGCTGGAGGTGTCGCGGATGCCGATGGAGTCCGTGCTGCTGGATTCACGGCTGTATCTGGCGGAGGCACCGCAGATCCTGGAAGTGGTGCGGCAATTCGATGAGAATTGGAAGCACGCGGTGCTGTTTGGCCACAATCCTGGCCTGCATGACTTTGCGGAGCGGGTGCTGGCGCGGGCGCATGTGGCGAAAATGCCGACCTGCACGGCGGTGCTGCTGGCGCTGCCCCATGCCTACTGGGGGCTGGCGGACTGGGCCGAGGCGCAGTTGATCGGTTATGTCACGCCGAAAGCCCTGGAGCGCCGGTTTCCGGAGCTGTACGCGGGGATTTCGCGCAGTGATGGGGAAGATTAAGCCTTCTGGAGAAAGGCGAAAACGAAGATGCCCAGGAGAAGAAAGCCGATGGCGACGAGGATTCCGATGATCATGAATGCAAGATTGACACGTTCCGTCTGGCTGACAAATGAAATTTCTCCTTGCGTAGTGTGCTACTTGAGGCAATTTCGCGGCCCCTATGGCAAAAACAGCTTGGCTTGAGCGCGAGAAGCGCAAACAGAAGACCGTCAGTAAGTACGCAAAACTCCGTGCAGAGTTGAAGGCGAATGGTGATCACGTGGGCCTGTCCCTCCTTCCCCGCGATGCCAGCCCGACTCGCCTGACTAATCGCTGCCGCGTTTCCGGACGTCGTCGCGCTTTCATGCGCCGCTTCCAGATGTCCCGTCTGACCTTCCGTGAAATGGCCCTCGCAGGTCTTGTTCCCGGAGTGACCAAGTCGAGCTGGTAATCGCCAGTCCAGGTCCAGGGAAAGTCTCTCTGGACCTATGCCAGGGAGACGTGGAAACTACAGTTATGCCCACGTATTCCTACATTGCGGAAAATCCAGAGGAGGGATGCCCCTCCTGCAGGCGCGGTTTTGACTTACGCCGCCCGATGGACCGTACCCCGCTGACGCAGTGCCCCCTTTGCCGGAAACCGGTGAAGAAGCAGGTCAGTGCCTTTTCAACTCCCAAAGTCACCAAGCCTGTGTCCATATCGGACGCCAAGAGTGCGGGCTTTACCATCCTGGAAAAACGCTGCGATGGTAACTACGAGCGGCTCTAATCCTGCTGCATCGCCCCTGGTCCGCGCCACCCCATGAACGATTTCCTTTCCATTCATAGCCAGCTGCTCGCGATGGGCAGCGCCTCGCATGAGGTCTTGCATGAGTGGAACCTGACGGCCAGCGAAGTGGCGTGGTCAGCCGCGCTGGTGTTGTTTTTTGTGCTGCTGAACGCCTTCTTTGTGGCGGCGGAATTTGCCATCGTGAAGGTGCGCAGCACGCAGCTGGATGCCCTGGTGGAGGAGGGCCATGCCAGTGCCATGGTGGCGCGCAAGGCGCTGAAGAACCTGGACGGCTACCTTTCTGCCACGCAGCTGGGCATCACTCTGGCGAGCATTGCCCTGGGGATGATCGGCGAGCCGTATGTGGCGCGGGTGATCCAGCCGCTGATGTGGAAGCTGGGCGTGACGAGCGACCCGATCATTTCTTCGGTCTCCATCGGCATCGGCTTTGGGGTGGTAACCTTCTTACACGTGGTGCTGGGGGAACTGACGCCGAAGTCGCTGGCCATCCGCAAATCACTGGCGACGGTGCTGGTGATCAGTGCGCCGCTGCATTTCTTTTACGTGCTGTTCAAGCCGGCCATCTGGGTGCTGAACGGAGCGGCCAACTGGCTGCTGAAGACTTTTTTCCGCCTAGAGCCTGCCTCCGAAAGTGAACTGGCGCACTCTGAAGAGGAGCTGAGGCACATCGTGGCGGAGAGCCAGAATGCCAAGGAGGTGACGGAGACGGAGAAGGACATCCTGCTGAATGCGCTGGCGCTGAATGACCGCTGCGTGCGGGATGTGATGACGCCGCGCAACCAGGTGATCTCCCTGGATGCGGACGATTCCTTTGAGGCGAACCTGAAGGTGGCGGTGGACTGCAAACACACGCGCTATCCGTTGGTGGAAGGGCATCTGGATCACAGCATCGGGCTGATTCACATCAAGGACTTGCTGGCGCTGATAGGCAAACCTTCGGCGGACCTGCGCAAGATCAAACGGGAGCTGCCGATGGTGCCGGAGATGATGCCGATCGACAAGCTGCTGCGGTTTTTCCTGGACCGGCATGTACACATCGCCCTGGCGGTGGATGAATATGGCGGCACGGTGGGTGTGGTGACATTGGACAACGTGCTGGAGGAGATCGTGGGGGACATCCAGGACGAATTTGACCAGGAAAACAGCGAGTTTCGCCGGGTGGATGACGATGAATTCATCGTGGAGGGGACGCTGAACCTTTATGAACTGAAGGATCAGGCTGGCCTGGACATCGAGAGCGAGGAGGTGACGACCATTGGTGGCTATGTCACGCATCTGCTGGGGCATCTGCCCAAGGTGGGAGAGAAGGTCATCATCGAAGGTTACGAAGTGACCACCACGAAGGCGGACCTGCGCCGGGTGCTGCAACTGCGTTTCCAGCGGGTGCTGGCCGAGCCGGACGGCTTGGTGGGTGATGGTGACGATGGGGATGAGTAGCGCTTTCAGTTGCAGCGGGCATTGGCATCGCTAAACGCTGGGGCATGAATCTCACGTCTCCTCGTCTGGGTCTTTTGGTGGTGGTTTCCGGCCCTTCAGGCACGGGCAAGACCACGCTGTGTCGCAAGGTGTGCGATGGAGAAACGGCGGTGTTTTCGGTCTCCTGCACGACCCGTGCGCCACGCCCGGGTGAGGAGCATGGGAAGGACTACTTTTTCCTGCAGGAGGAGGACTTTCTGGCGCGGGTGGATCGCGGAGAATTCTTCGAGTACGCGCGTGTGCACAACCGCTGGTACGGCACGCTGAAAAGTTATGTGTATGATTACCTACGCCGTGGGGTGGATGTGTTCATGGACATCGATGTGCAGGGGGCGGGCCAGGTGCGCGGCTGTGAGGATGAACTGGTGGGCCGCTGCCTGACGGACATCTTTGTGATGCCGCCGAGCCTGCAGGAGTTGCGCGAGCGGCTGCTGGGCCGCAACACGGAAAGCGCGGAGGCCTTTGAGCTGCGGATGCGCAATGCGGAGGCGGAGCTGCAGCACTGGCATGACTACCGCTACTGCCTGGTGAGCGACACGCGCGAGAGCGATGAAGAACGCTTCCGTGCCTTGCTGAAGGCGGAGAAGATGAAGTCGAGCCTGGTGATCTGAGGGCTTTTGGCTTTAGCCTTTACAGTGCGATAGTAAGCTGACTGCTACGGATTAGATTTCAAAATCAGGCAAGGCTGAAGCTGCGTGGGACAATCAGCTGCATTCGTACGATAATGAACATCCAAATTAATGTGATTGGCAAGATTCTCACTGGAGAGAATTCCGGCTGCTATATTAAAGTGAAAGATGATTCTGATGCTACAGGCGGCTACTTGATTTTGACCTCTTCGACGTCCGACTTCAGTGATGGTTTTGATAACTGGGTGGCTAACTTGCCTCAGCTAACAGCCTATTTCGAAGAGGCAAACTGGCGGGTGCAGTGGTTTGAAAATGAAGAATGAACATAGGCACCGATCGACATGGATTGGGTGAACTGGCCGAAATGTGGCCCTTGCTGATCCGCCTAACAAAAAGTGTTTTTTGAGGAGCCTGTTGTTTACGCGGCTGGATACTCGATCAAGGCCTTGATGACTTTGCGGCGGGCGACTTCGTCGAAGGCTTCGACGATGTGGTCGAGGGGGAAGCGGTGGGTGATGAAGTCGGCGGAGGTGAGTTTGCCTTCGCGGATCCACTGGCAGAGCTGGGGCTGGCTTTCTTTTTCGTAGCGGCGGGTGGGCCACTGGTGGACGAAGAGGTTGAAATTGAAGTCGGCCTTGGATTTGTCGATGTGCAGGACGGGGTGGGAGAGCACGCCGTAAATGCAGTGAGAGCCGCCCCGGCGGAGCAGGGGAAGACCCTGGTGAAGGATATCGGGATGGCCGACGGCATCAATCACCGCGTCGAGCTTCTTGGGACGTTCGATCTTGTCGCCGGGGGCAAAGACGGCATCGGCGCCGAAGGCGAGGGCCTTGGCCTGCTTGTCGGTGTGGCGGTCCACGATGCCGATCCAGCCGAGGCCGAAGAGGCGGCCGAGTTTGACAAAGCTGAGGCCGACGGGGCCTGCGCCGTAGATGAGCACTTCATCTCCGGGCTGGAGGTGGAAGTCGCGGAATGCCCCGAGGACCTCGCGCCAGGTGCAGAGGAGGACGGCCTCTTCGGCGGGGATGTCGGCATCCACTTTGGTTTGGATCTCATAGACTTCGAACCAGCCGTGGGCTTCATCGGCCACGCCATCGGCGACCATGGCCTCGTGGTCATTTGC
>DMMK01000386.1 GCA_003453085.1 Verrucomicrobiales bacterium | reverse complement strand
TGAATTCATCCACCAGCCAGTGCCCTCGCTCGCTGGTCGTCTCATTCGCCTCGTAGCGGTGGAAGATGTGGAAATTCGCCGCATCGATGCTCTTGCCTGTGCCCAGGTCAAAAGGGCCGATCAGGGAGCGTTTGAGGATCTCTTCACCATTGGAAAAGTAACCGCTGTCAGCCAGGATCCGCACGACTTCGGGACGGTTTTCCGGGAGGTCGCAAAAAGCGCAGGACTCGCGCAAAGCCTCGCGGATGGCATGGGCCTGGTCGCAATGCTGTTCGATGAAAACCTCATTCATCAGCAGCACCTTTTCAGGATGTCCAGGGGAGAGCTGTTCGCTCGTGGCGGCGATCCAGCCCACTCCTTTGTCCACGGCCACGGAGTTCCAGGGTTCGCCCACGCAGTAGCCATCAATGAGGCCCGCTGCCAGATTGGCCGCCATCTGGGTGGGCGGCAGTGCCACGATGCGCACATCCTTGTTGGGATCAATGCCTCCGGAAATAAGCCAGCGGCGGAGCAGAAAGTGATGGGCCGCATAGCGCGACACCATGCCGAAGGTCAGGCGGCGGGAGGTGGTGCTGCGGATCAGCTTCTTCAGGCTGGCGGCATCCCGCACGCCCCGGTTCCACAGGTCCCGGCTCAGCGTGATGGCATCGCCATTCAGGTTGAAGACGAATGGGGCCACCACCCTGCACGGGGGCGTGCTCAAGCCCAGACGCATGGCAAGCGCCAGCCCGGCGATGGCGTGCGCAGCGTCCACTTGGCCATAGAGCAGCTTCTCCCGGATGGTGGCCCATCCGACCTCACAACTCAGTTCGACTTTGACACCATGTTTGCGGAACAGCTCTTTCTCCTTCGCCACCAGCAGCGGCGCGCAGTCGGCCAGCGGAATGAATCCGATGCGGACCGGCTGTACGACCCCGGCGAGAGGGGATGAGGAGAGGAGGGCTGACTTTGGCATGACCCTTCACTGCATCAGCATCAGGGGTGCCAGCGTGCCAACCTCATGCAGAAATCACGCGCAATCTTTTTCACTTGTAGTATGAATGGAATTCATGGATCACCCGCTCGATACCCGACAGCTTCGCGCTTTCATCTCCCTGGCCCGCAGTGGCAGCTTTACGCAGGCCGGCCGTGAGCTGCATCTCACGCAGTCCGCCATCAGCCACGCCATCAAGGCTCTGGAGACCGATCTCGCCTGCCAGCTGTTCCATCGCCAGGGCAAAAGCGTGCACCTCACCCACCACGGGCGCGAGCTCCTGCCCCACGCAGAAACCATCATGCAGGAAATGAACCAGGCCCGTGCCATGCTGGGCGCGCTGGACATGACGCCCCGTGGCCGTCTAACCATTGGTTGTACACCGGCCGCCTCCCAGTTCATCCTGCCCACCGTCCTGCGTGAGTTTAAGGAGAGCTTCTCCCAGTATGAGATCCGCGTGGTGCCGGGAGAAACCCCGCAAACCATCGAAAAACTCCTGAGCAATGAAGTGGACCTCGCCGTCACCCTGCGGCCCCCGGATGTGTCACGCCTGGACTGTCACCCCATCTTTGAGGATGAGCTCGAGTTCCTGGTTTCCCCCCTTCATAGCTGGGCGACGAAGACTCCGCGAATCAAGGACGCAACTTCTGAGACCTTCATTGTCTCCAGCCGCAGCAGCCTGAATTTCGCCATGATCCAGGAGTTCTTCCTCAAACAAGGCGTCCGGCTCAATCATTTCATTGAGCTGGGTAGCAGCGAAGCCATCAAGGAACTCGCCAAACTGGGCCTTGGGGTCGCCATCGCCGCCCGCTGGATCGCTCGCAACGAAATCGCTGCAGGTCAGCTTGTCCCCGTGCCCCTGCCCAAGGCCCGCCTGCGCCGCCGTTGGGTCACTTCGCATCTCAAGGGCCGTCCACGCAATCTCGCGGAAAGGACCTTCGTGGGGCTTTGCGAGCAGGTGGGAAAATACATGCAGTAAATTTGGTTAGGTGCATTTGTTTCTTCTCATGATCACAGGCTCACCCTTTCAATACTGCTCCCGCTGCGGCCATGACACCATGGCGGCCGCCAGCTCCCGCGAGCACATCTGCGATGACTGCGGCTATCGCCACTTCATCACACCGTTCCCGGCTGCCTGCGCCCTCATCTTGGATGCCGAAGGTCGCCTGCTGGTGACTCGTCGTGCTCATGAGCCAGGTCTGGGTAAGCTGGGGTTGCCTGGGGGTGTCATCGAGCCAGGCGAAACCGGAGAAGAAGCCGCCGCACGCGAAACCCGCGAGGAAGTGGGGCTGGACCTGCCGCCTTCTGCCTTCCGCTATTTTGCCTCCTTGCCTAACTGGTACTATTACCAAGACTACCTTTGGCCCACCATTGATCTGTTTTTTACAGCCAGTGTGCCTGGGTTCGATTCACTCGCACCCAGCCCAGAGGAGGTCTCAGAAACATTCGCCCTGCCGCTGGCTGAAGTTCCCTTGGCCGACTTCGCCTTCGAATCAAATGCCGAAGCCGTGAGACGGTTGCAAGAACAGCGCGCCCGGCTTGTATGACTGCCTCATGATCCATCCACTCTTTGATCTTACGGGCAGGGCCGCACTCGTCACCGGCGGCAGCAAGGGCCTCGGCAAAGCCATGGCGCGCGCCTTTGCCGAAGCGGGTGCCGACGTCTTCATCTCCAGCCGCAGCGAGGGGGAGCTCAAATCCGCCGCCGCTGAGATTGGCGAAGGTCTCTCCGTCCGTGTCGAATGGATGGTGGCCGACATGGTGGACCGTGCCCAGGTCAAGGCCCTCGCGGCGGAAGCCACCAAACGCCTCGGTAAAGTGGACATCCTCATCAACAACGCCGGTTCCAACCAGCCTCAGGCCATTGACGAAATTACGGATGAAGCCTGGGACCGCATTGTGGAGCTGGATCTCACCTCCTGCATGGCTCTCACCCGCGCTCTTGTCCCTGGCATGAAAGAGAGACAGTGGGGCCGCGTCATCCACATTTCCTCCGTGCTTGGCGTCGGCTCCAAGGAAAAGCGCAACGCCTACTCCGCCTGCAAGGCCGGGCTCATCGGCCTGGCCAAAGCCAGCGCCATTGATCTCGGTACCTACAACATCACCGTCAACTGCCTCTGCCCGGGTCCCTTTCTCACCGATCTGCCCATGAGCCTTCTCAGCGATCCGGAAAAGGAGGCCTTTGCCAATCGTACCGCTCTCAAGCGCTGGGGCCTGCCTCGCGAGCTTGCTGGCCCTGCGCTCATGCTGGCCAGTGAAGCGGGCAGCTACATCACGGGCGAGGCTCTGCTGGTGGATGGCGGGGCTTTTGCGCGCGCGCTTTGAAGAATTTAAATCTTCACTGGCACTTTTTCGGAAGCCCCCGTTCAGTACCCGGATGTCATCGTCGCCAGTTGTCCCTGCTTCCTCCCACCGACCCGGAATTCTCCTGGTCGTCGCCACACTGTTGATTTACAGCGTGCTATCCTTTGTTCGGCATTCGGAGACCCCCATCTGGGATGAGCAGCGCTACCTCGACTACGCCACCAATCTCACGCAGGGCTTCTACGTCACCGCAGCCGAGCCCGACATCGTCAACGGCCCCGCCTATCCCTTGGTGCTCATGCCCTTCGTCGGAGGTGGGCCGGATTCTTGGCGGCTGGCGCGCATCCTGAATGCCCTTTTCATGGCTGCAGCCGTTGGTTTTGTTTGGCTCACCGTGCACCATTATGCGGGGGCAGTTTGGGCTTTTGCAGGGGCCTTCATCACAGCTTTTCACCCCACCATGCTGTGGATGGGCTTTGCCCTCATGACAGAGCCCATGTCCACCTTTGCCTTCACCGGATTTATCTGGGCTTTCACCCATGCTTTGCGGGATCGTGGGTGGAAATGGATGTTGGCTGCCATCATTTTCTTCGGCTGGCTCATTTTGACACGCGTGTTTTTCGGCCACGTGCTCATGGCCACCGCCGCCCTCAGTGTGTTGCTGCTGCTCATCAAGGAATGGCGCCCGGCCCTGCTGCGTACCTTGGTCATCCTGGCAGGCGCGCTGCTTTTCTGCGCTCCTTACCTCGCCTATACCCAGTCAAAAACCGGCCAGTTCCTCTGCTGGTCCACCAATAGCGGTGAGCTTCTTTATTGGATGAGCAGCCACCATGAAGGGGAAAATGGCCACTGGTTTGGCAAGGCGGATGTGCGGACGAAGGAGTTTATCAATCCCGTTCATCGCGAGTTTTACCAGGACCTGCTGACCCACCCCATCCTGGAGCGTGAAGAGAGGTTGAAAGCCGCTGCCGTGGCCAATTTCAAGGCCAATCCTGCCCGGGTCGCCTACAACTGGGTCTGCAATCTCACCCGTCTGGCCTTCGGTTTTCCTCGCTCCCATCAGCCGGAGGAGCTGCGCACCATCGTCCTCATCGCCTTCAATGGCCCCTTAATCGTGCTGGCCTTGCTGGCAGGTCTGCTCGGCCTGCGCTTCTGGCGCACCGTGCCCGTGGAAATCTGGCTCCTGATGGGCATGGCCGCCTTTTACCTGGGGGGCAGCAGTCTCGCGCCAAGCCTGCCACGCTACTTTGCCCTCATGGTACCGGTGCTCTGGCTCGGCATCGCCCAGGTCTTCAGTCGTCACCTGAGGGTGAGCGTCACGGGCTGAAAAGATCAAATCGCACTGGAATTGCCCCAAGGTGCGTCTAGAATCGTATCTCCCCAGTCGCCGGGCCCTCTCACCCCGGCGCAGATCTTTCCTACCTCCCTATGCCCAGCAAGAAGACCCACGTCTGCGACTCTGTCGAATCCGTCATCGCGGACATCCGTGCCGGCCGCATGGTGATCGTGACCGATGATGAAGACCGTGAAAATGAGGGGGACCTCATCTGTGCGGCCGAGGCCATCACCCCTGAAATGGTCACCTTCATGGTGCGTGAAGGCGGCGGCATGCTTTGCGTCCCGGTGTCCCTCGCCATTGCCAAGCAGCTCAATCTCGAAAGCATGGTGCCCGAGAACCGCGAGGCTTTCCGTACCGATTTCACCGTGACGGTGGATGCCGCCGAAGGCATCTCCACCGGCATCAGTTCAGCGGACCGCGCCCGCACCATTCGCCTGCTGGGAGAGCCCCAAAGTACCATCGCCGACTTCGTCCAGCCCGGGCACATCAACCCCCTCGTGGCCAAACCCGGCGGGGTCTTGCGCCGCGCCGGCCATACGGAGGCCGCCGTGGATCTTTGCCGCCTTGCCGGTCTCCGCGAAGCAGGGGTTCTCATCGAGATCATGAATCCCGATGGCACCATGGCCCGCATGCCAGACCTGCAAAAGTTTGCCAAAAAGCACAAGCTCAAGGTCTGCTCCATCGCCGAGCTCATCGCCTACCGCCGTCGCAGTGAAAAGCTGGTTGAAAAGATCGAAGTCGTGGACATGCCCACCGACTTTGGTGTCTTTAAGCTCCATCTCTACAAGAGCAGCATCGACAGCGTCCACCACGTCGCCCTCGTCATGGGGGACATTGATGCGGAAACTCCCACCCTCGTCCGGGTGCATAGCGAATGCCTCACGGGCGACATTTTTGCCTCCCGCCGCTGCGATTGTGGCAGCCAGCTCCACGCCGCCATGACCAAGGTGGCCGAGGCCGGACGCGGCATCATCATCTACATGCGCGGACATGAAGGACGCGGCATCGGCCTCCATGGCAAGATCATGGCCTACAAGCTCCAGGAAGAAGGGCTCGACACCGTCGAGGCCAATCTCAAGCTCGGTTACGCCATGGACCTGCGGGACTATGGCATCGGTGCCCAGATCATCTCCGACCTCGGCGTGCGCAAAATCCGCCTCATGACCAACAATCCCCGCAAGGTCGTGGGACTGGAAGGTCACAAGCTGGAAATCACCGAGCAGGTTCCCGTCATTTCCGAACCGAATCCGCACAACAAAAAGTACCTCGAAACCAAAAAGAAAAAACTCGGCCACAAGCTCTGATTCGCTCCGCTTCCTTTTCAGGCCCTTTATCCCTCCCTCATGTCTCAATACGGTCCCAGTCGTCCCCGTCCCATCCAGGATCGCGTCTCCATCGCGATCGTGGCCAGTCTTTATAACAACCAGTTCGTCCAGGGTCTCATTGACGCCGGGCGTGAAGAACTGGAAGAGCTGGCGCCCAATGCCACCATCACGGTTTACCGCGTGCCAGGTGCTTTTGAGATCCCCGTCTGCACCGAGCTGGTGATCAAAAACACCCGCCCAGATGCTGTCATCGCCTTCGGCGTCATCATCCGTGGCTCCACCGAGCATGCAGACCTGGTTGGCGCTTCCGTTACCGATGCCCTCCAGCAGATGGCCGTCCGCCACACCCTCCCGGTCGTCCATGAGGTGCTGCTCGTCAGCTCTGAAGAACAGGCCGAAGAGCGCTGCCTCGGCGTCAAGATCAACCGGGGCACCGAGGCTGCCCAGGTCGCCGTAAACATGATCGCCCTCTTCCGCAAAATGCGCGCCAGCTTTGCCGGTCAACCTGAACTGGAGACCGCCTGATCTATATGGGAAAACGCCGCGAAGGACGCGAAGCCGCCGTCCAGTTTCTTTTTGCCAGTGAGCTTCATGGTGAACACACACCCGAAGAGCAGGAAGCTTTTTGGACCATTCACAACGCCAAAAACTCCGTCCGCACCTACGCCGAATCGCTCATCCAGGGCGTCCAGACCCACGTCACCGAAATTGATGGGCTGATTGAGCCCGTGCTGGAAAATTTCCGCATCCAGCGTCTCGCCTACGTGGACCGCAATGTCCTGCGCCTCGCCGTCTATGAAATGCTGCATGTGCCGGAAG
>DMMK01000103.1 GCA_003453085.1 Verrucomicrobiales bacterium | reverse complement strand
ATGGTGGCCAGGGCTAGGAAGCGGTTGGTGTAGGCCAGCATCAACAGGGAGATGGCCGGAAAGAGCAGGGAAGGCGTGGTGATGGGGAGGTCCGGAAGCGACATGGTGAAATCTAGAGCACATCCCTCGCCGATGAAACGGTGTGTTTTCATTCGCGTCTCTTGAATGCAGCGCGCCCGACCCTATGATGCAGCATGGCAGACGAGTTTCCCCCAGCAATCGGCATCATCGGCGGTTCCGGTTTGTATGACATCGAAGGCTTCGAAGGCCGTGAAGAGATCGAGGTCTCTACCCCTTATGGTGCACCTTCGGACAAAATCATCAGCGGCCTATATGCAGGGCGGCGCATTTTTTTCCTGCCGCGCCATGCGAAGGGCCACCGCATCCTGCCGACGGAACTGAACCACCGGGCCAATATCTGGGCGATGCGTTCTCTGAACGTCCGCTGGATCATCGCCGTTACCGCTGTGGGCAGCCTGAAGGAAGAATACCGTCCCCGCGATGTGGTGCTGCCGGATCAGTTCTATGACCGCACGAGTCGTCGTGAGCATCACACCTTTTTTGGCAACGGGCTGGTGGCGCATGTGGCGTTTGCGGATCCCATCAGCGCTGGGCTGCGCAACCTGCTGGCCGAGGAAGCCGCCGCTGCTGGTGCCTGCGTACACAATGGCGGCACCTACGTGAACATGGACGGGCCGGCCTTTTCGACCCGGGCGGAGTCCAATGCCAACCGTCAGCTCGGCTTCGATGTCATCGGCATGACGAATTTACCTGAGGCCAAACTGGCCCGCGAAGCCGAAATCTCTCTGGCCACGCTCGCCATGATCACGGACTACGACTGCTGGAAAACGGACGAAGCCCACGTCACGGCGGAGGCGGTAATGGCCCATGTCTCCGCCAATGCGGCGATGGCCAAGGCGGTGATCGCCAAGGTCATCCCCCGCATTCCTCTGGAGCCCTCCTGGCCTGAGCACCATGCCCTGGACGGTGCCATCATGACCGACCGCAAGCTGTGGCCGGAAGCGGTGACCGCCAATCTGAAGCCGATCCTCGAACGTTACCTCTAAGCCCCGCCTGCCATGTCCCTGCCTGCCTCCATCACGCTCAGCGAAGCCATCCCCGGCTATCCCACCTTCACGGTCAATCATGCCACCTGCACCGCCCGCGTGGCGCTCAATGGTGCCCATGTCATGGAGTGGACGCCGACTGGCCACTCCCCCGTGTTGTATCTCAGCCCCGAGGCCGTTCTGGAGCCGGGCAAACCCATTCGCGGGGGCATCCCGGTATGCTGGCCGTGGTTCAATGCGCATCCTTCCGATGCCAGCAAACCCATGCACGGTTTTGCGCGCAACCGGCCCTGGACGCTGATGGAGGCCAGTGAATCTGAGGAAGGTGTGAAGATGTCCTTTGTGCTGTGCAGCGATGCCGCGACCCATGAACTCTGGCCCTTTGAGTTTGAGGCCCATCTCACCGTGATCCTGGGGGCGAAGCTGGATGTCTCCCTGCAGACCATCAACAAGAGCGGTTCCGAGTTTAGTGTGGCCGAGGCATTGCACACTTACCTGACGGTGGGCGACATCGCCCAAGTCACGGTCAAAGGGCTGGCCGAGACCACCTATCTGGACACCGTGGGTGAACGCACCCTGCGGCATCAGACGGGTGACATCACCTTTGACCAGGAAGTGGACCGCCAGTACTTCAGCGGTGGGACCGTGGTGGTGGAGGATCCGGCTTTGGGCCGGAAGCTGACCGTGGAAAAGAATGGCAGCGGCACCACCGTGGTGTGGAATCCTTGGATCGAAAAATCCAAACGCCTCGGGGATCTGCCGGATGAAGCCTACCACCAGTTTCTGTGTGTGGAGGCGGCCAATGCAGGGGAAGCGGTGGTGACGGTGCCCCCCGGAGGTGCCCATGTCATCCAGACCATCATCAGCCTCTAAACATCCCTGTCTCGTCTTTGCGTGAGGGTGGTGCCGCTGTGTGGATCGCAGTGGCATTCTTTCTGCACCGTGCCATCCTCCGCGCTCCCTTATGACCCCTGACTGGACCCACTGGCAACCCGGCATCCGTGCCACTCTCATGTTCATCGTGGACGAAACTGGGGACCGGGTGCTGCTGATCCGCAAAAAGCGCGGCCTGGGGGCAGGCAAGATCAATGGCCCTGGCGGCAAGATGGATCCCGGCGAAACCTCCGCCGAGTGTGCGATCCGGGAGACGCAAGAAGAGCTGGGAGTCACGGCCTTGAACCCCGTGAAGCATGGGGAGCTGTGGTTCCAGTTTGTAGATGGGCTGGCCCTCCACGTGGATGTCTTCCGCGCCACGGAGTGGGAAGGGGAAGCCTATGAAACACCTGAGGCGGTACCGCTGTGGACCTCGCTCAAGGAACTGCCTTTTGATGAAATGTGGGCCGATGACCGCTTCTGGCTGGCGGAATTACTCATTGAAAAGAAGCACTTTCTCGGGCGCTTCCTTTTCGATGATGACCGGATGCTGACGAATGAGATCCAGTGGCGCTAGAGGCCGCTAAGATTTCGCCGGCGTGCTGGGGGGAGGAGGGGAGGATCCTGCCGAGTCTTTCTTGGCCGCGGCCTTGTAGGAGTCGCTGCGGTAATCCGTGATGTAGAAGCCGCTGCCTTTGAAGATGAGTCCAGAGCCCAGACCGATCTTGCGCTTCACCGGGCCGGCACAGGCCTCCACCGGGCAGTCGGTGAGGTGCGGGTCTTTCATGGACTGGCGTGCCTCGAACTGGTGTCCGCAGGTCTGGCATTCGTAGTCGTAGGTGGGCATGGCGTGAACAGGTGGGTTTTAAAAGAAACGGGGAACCGGATGTATGCGGGATACGCCGCTGAGGTGCAAAGGGAAATTCTTCGGATGCGCCCCGCAGCCTTGCGGCTTGGCAGATTGCCATCCACCTTGGCCTCCGCATGGAAGACACCGCCCCAGCCTCCACACCCCAACTTTCGGCCCTAGAGGCCCGCATCATCGGTTGCCTGATCGAAAAAGAGATCACCCTGCCAGACTACTATCCACTGACGCTGAATGCCCTGGTTTCCGCCTGCAACCAGTCCACCAACCGGGACCCCGTGATGAGCCTGGACGAGGGCACGGTACAGCGTGTGCTGGAGGCCCTGAAAACGCGCGGCTGGGTCTTCCAGGTGACCGTGGCCGGGGCGCGGGTACAGAAATTCCGCCACAATCTGAAGGGCAAGCTGCCCCGGCTGGAAAAGCCTGGCATCTCTCTGCTGGCCGTGCTGCTCCTGCGCGGAGCGCAGACGGTGGGGGAACTGCGCCAGCGCACAGAACGTTTGCAGACCTTCCCGGATTTGGAGAGCGTGGAGGCAGAACTGACGGGGCTGATCAGCTATCCGGAAGGGCCTGTGGTGGCCTGCCTGCCCGCTGGCCCAGGGCGGCGTGTAGCCCTTTATGCCCAGCTTTTGACGGGTGAGCCGAGTGGCATCGCTCCCCAGGAGGAGATCATTGTCCCAGCCGCTGCACCGCAGTTGAGCGCGGAAGACCAGGAATGGAAACAGCGCATGGAGATCGAGATCCAACTGCTGAAGACCCAGCTCGCAAGACTGAAAGCCAGCCTCGGTGTTGAGGATTGAGAAGTTGCATCGCCTGTTGACTGCCAGAAGCCAGAGCGCATTCTAGCAGCGCTTCCGTGCACCCTTCTATGATTGCCTCTCGTATCTCAGGATCTTTCGTCCTGTCTCTCTGCACTGCCGTCTGTCTTACCACTCACGCGGCGGACCTGACCCTGACAGACGTGACTGATTTTGAGTCGCTGCAAAAGCTGGCGGCGCAGGTCGCCCAGAAGCCATATCAGGCACCTTCCCAGCAGCTGGATCCTTTTTTCGAGGGACTCAACTACGATGGGCATCGGCCG
>DMMK01000055.1 GCA_003453085.1 Verrucomicrobiales bacterium | reverse complement strand
GAAAAAGACTTATGAAGGGGTACTGCTGGCCAAAATCGAGTTCACGGAAGTAACTCTGGAGGAGGCTGTAGAGGGCCTGCGCGTGCTTTCCAAAACAGCCACCGACGGAAAGGTGATCCCAAACATCATCATCAAGGATCCTGCACTGGCTTCCAAAACACTGTCGCTCAACCTGCGCAACTTGCCGCTGACGGATGCTATCCAATATCTGGCCGACATTGTCGGTGCCAAGACCGTGTACGACAAGCATGCCGTGATGTTTACGACCGTAGCCACGGTGGGCAACTAGGCCTGGGTAAGTCCCGGTCGTGTTCCCCTCGCGCTATCACCCGTTCTCCAAACCAAATCTATGGTTAGGCAAACTGGCAAGAGTGAGCCGAGACGAAAATAAAACAGGCGCGGGATGTTCCCGCGCCTGTCTTCAAATACTGCACGACCCTATGCGGACCGTTTAGATCGCCACCTCGGCATCTTCGTCCTGTGCATCGGCCACAGGGCGCAGAATCATGCCGGCAGCCACGGTGTTGTTGGTCTGCTCATCTACGAGCACAAAACTGCCGGTGGTGCGGTTCTTCGAATAGGAATCGAAGAAGATGGGAGCCGAGACGCGCAGGCGAATGCTGCCGATGTCATTGAGGCTGAATTCCTTGCTCTCCTGGGATTTTTCCAGGGTGCTGATGTTCACCTTGTAAAGCACATCTGTGACGACGGCACGCACTTCATTGGTGGTATGACGAAGGTGGAAACGGCTGCGGGCTTTCAGCGTCTTTTTGTCGGCAAACCAGCAGATCATTGCGTCGAACTCCTGGTTAGTCTCGGCAGGTTCATCGGCCTTCACGATCATGCCACCACGGCTGGTATCAATCTCATCGGAGACGGTGATGCTGTAGCTGAGTTGAGGGATGGCCTCGGTCTGCGGGCCTTCAAAGGTGTGAATGCCGGTGATGCGGGACTTCATCTCGGAGGGATAGACGAGCACTTCGTCACCCAGCTTGAAGGTGCCGCTGGCCACACGGCCGGCAAAGCCACGGTAGTCATGCAGGTTCCCCAGCTTGGGATCTTCCTTGTCCGAGATCGGACGGATGACCCACTGCACCGGGAAACGGGCTGCATCTTCCGCTGTTTCGGCGAAGACTTTGACGGTCTCGAGATGCTCAAGCAGGCTTGGCCCCGTGTACCATGGCGTGCTGGCGGAGCGGTCCACCACGTTGTCGCCATTCAGGGCGCTCATTGGGATGGGGCAGATCTGTGGCAGGTTTTCCAAACCGCCGGCGAAAGCCATGTAGTCGGCCACGATTTTGTCATAGACCTTCTGGTCGAAATCTACGAGGTCCATCTTGTTCACGGCGAGAACGATGTGGCCGATGCGCAGCAGGCTGGCCAGATAGGTGTGGCGCATGGTCTGCTCGATCACACCCAGACGGGCATCAATGAGGATGATCGCGAGGTCGGCCGTCGAAGCGCCAGTGACCATGTTGCGCGTGTATTGAATATGGCCGGGAGTATCGGCGATGATGAACTTGCGCTTGGGTGTGGCAAAGTAACGGTAGGCCACATCAATGGTGATGCCCTGCTCGCGTTCGGCGCGCAGACCATCGGTCAAAAGCGCCAGGTTCACGTGGGCATCGCCACGACGCTTGGAAGATTCTTCCACCGCGAGGAGCTGGTCCTCAAAGATGGATTTGGAATCGTAAAGCAGGCGGCCAATCAGGGTGCTTTTGCCATCATCCACCGAACCGGCGGTGGTGAAGCGGAGAAGGGAGGATTCAGTGGGGTTGACGAGAACGTCCATGGAGTCAGAAAAGTATAAGTTTAGGGGCGCGGTTCTCGCAGGAGATCAAAAGTAACCTTCCTTTTTGCGGTCTTCCATGGCGGTTTCAGAACGCTTGTCATCGGCACGGGTGCCACGCTCGGTCTGACGTGCGGCGGCGACTTCGGCGACGATGTCATCAATGGTGCTCGCGGTGCTTTCGACAGCGCCGGTGCAGGTGGCATCACCCACGGTGCGGAAGCGGATAACCATCTCCTTCACCCGTGGTTTTTCTTCATCGAGAAGCGGAATGAAACCTGTTTCGGTATCGAGAAGCTGGCCATGACGCTCGATGATTTTGCGCTTGTGGCTGAAGTAGAGACTTGGAAGGGGAATGTTTTCCTGGCGGATGTACTGCCAGATGTCCATCTCCGTCCAGTTGCTGAGCGGGAACACGCGGAAGTGCTCACCGAAATGTTTGCGACCGTTGAAGATGTTCCAGAGCTCAGGGCGCTGGTTCTTAGGGTCCCACTGACCGAACTCATCGCGATGGCTGAAGAAACGCTCCTTGGCGCGAGCCTTCTCTTCATCGCGGCGGCCACCGCCGAGGCAGGCATCGAACTGGTGTTCTTCGATGGTGTCGAGAAGGGTCACCGTCTGCAGCTTGTTACGGCTGGCGTTGATGCCTTTTTCTTCTTGGGAGCGGCCTTCATCAATGCTTTTTTGGACGCTGCCGACGACGAGTTTGGCACCGATTTCTTCCACGAACCAATCGCGATAGGTCATGGCTTCCGGAAAGTTGTGCCCAGTGTCCACATGCAAAAGGGAGAAGGGCAGCTTGGCCGGGTAGAATGCTTTGCGGGCCAACCAGGCCATGACAATGGAATCCTTGCCGCCTGAAAAAAGCAGGGCAGGTTTTTGGAATTGGGCGGCGGTTTCGCGAAGGATGAAGATCGCTTCGCTTTCGAGGAACTGAAGGTGCGTGATGGAGGACATTCGCTCGGGAGTGAGTCGGGGTGAAAGTTACTGTTTGTCGGTGACTAGCTTGGCGTGCAGGCCGCACTCGTGTTTTTCGTCGCCCTTGGCAGGGTCATAATAGGTGCGCTCGTTCGGCAGATCGTGCTCAGCGAGATAGGCATCCATTTCCACAGGGGTCCATTCGAGGATCGGATTGATCTTCAGGCATTGGAATTTGGCATCCCACATGACCGGCTGCAGGGTTGCTGCGCGCTGGGGGTTTTGTTCTTTGCGCAGCGCAGTGATCCAGACTTTCGGGGCCAGCTCGTGCATGCCGCGTTCGAAAGGCTCCAATTTCATGATTCGGCTGAAGGATTCCACGCGCTCCACTTCATCCGGCATCGGCACCTGGCCGCCATTGAGCGCCAGCCAATGGGCGGCGGTCATTTTCGGCAGGTATGGTTTCAGATTGAGGCCGAGTTTTTCGCGAGTTTTCTCAGCAAAAATGTAAGTTTCGGGAAGGTTGGTCCCATGGTCGATCCACAGGGCCGGGATTTCCGGCTGCACCTGGGTGGCCAAATGAAGAATGACCGCCTCGTATGGACGAAAATTCGTCGTAACGATCGCGGATTCCGGAGCCTGATCGATGGCCCAACGGATGATTTCCAGAGGGCTGGCGCTCTGGAGGCGTTGGTTGATGGATTGAAGTTTTTCAGGAGACATGGTTAAATCCCGATAAAGTATATCTGTTGAGTCTGCAATTAAAGAGTGTCAAAAAAAACCCCCCTTCTTC
>DMMK01000541.1 GCA_003453085.1 Verrucomicrobiales bacterium | reverse complement strand
GTACGGGCCGCCCACCCCCCTCAGCCAGCCCCCTCCGCCTCCACCCCCCCCGCCACCGACGCCCCCAAAAACAAGGGCGGAAAAACCTCCCCCCGGTTCTTGCCCCCCCCGCCCCCGCCCACCCCCCCTGTAGCCCCCCTGCCTGAGGGCACCCCGGGCCCCCCCTCCACCGCCACTCTCGCAGGCAGCGGCGGCACCGCCCCCTACACCTGGACCCTCCTCTCCGGCAGCCTCCCCACCAGCTTCACCCTCAGCAGCGCGGGAGTCCTCAGCGGCGTGCCTACAGACGCCGCCACTAGCACGTTCACCGTTAGGCTTGTGGATGCCCACCAGCTCATTTCGGAAAAGGAGCTGCATCTCACCGTCGCACTTTCCCCCATCACCATCACCACAGGTTCACCCCTGCCCTACGGCATGCGTGCCGAGCCCTATGCCCAGTCACTCATCGCTGAAGGCGGCCAGGCTCCTTACACCTGGAGCATTGGCAGCGGCAGCCTGCCCCCGGGCCTGCAACTCAGCACCACGGGACTCCTTCAGGGCAAACCCACCACGGCTGGTAACTACACCTTCCGCGCCCAGCTCAGCGACGACAATGACCTCATCACCTCCAAGACCTTCAGCCTGGAGATCCGCAGCATCTTCCTCCTTCCCGTGATGAACGCACTGGCTTTCGATAGCACCTTTGTCGGGGCTCCCTACACCGCTACCCTCAGTGCGCAAAATTACCCCAAAAGCTTCACTCTCAAAGGCCTGCCCAAGGGCCTGACTTATTCTTCAAAAACGGGCATCATCAGTGGCCGTCCAAAGGTCTCCGGCGACTTCACCATCACCGCCACGGCCTCCAATCCCGCAGGACGCAGCGCAGAAGTCACCGGCCACCTCTTCGTCCGTTCCCTCGACCCAGAATGGATCGGCAGCTTCGCCGGAACCATCGCCCCAGACCCTGAGGCCGGCCGCCATCTCGGCAGCCGCTTCACCCTCACCACCACCGCCCTCGGCTCCTACACCGTCAAGGTCACCACCGGTGCCACCACCAAAAGCGCCGTCGGTTTCCTCTCCGAGGCCGCCCCTCAGATCTCCGTGCCGGTAGATTCCCTTCTCCTTACCCTCACTCTCGATGGCACGGCCCAGCTCATCTCCGGCACCCACGGCAGCGCCACCGCCATCGTCAGTGGTTGGCGTAACCCCTGGCATGCCAAAAACCTGCCTGCGACGGACCATGCCGCTTATTACAGCGCAGCGATCAACCTCACTGAGTCCGGCGACCAAGGCCAGGCAGCCATCCCCCAAGGCACCGGTTACCTCACCGCTCGTATCAGCACCGCAGGCATCGTTTCCATCGCCGGACGTACCGCCGCAGGCGATACCGTGACCAGTTCTTTCGGCCTTGGCCCCGATGGCCAGGCCGGAGTGTACCAATCCCTTTACAAGCACAAAGGCTCCCTGTTAGGCAACTTCACCGTCAGCCTCTCGGGCGAATCCGCCCCGCTCGGCAATAGCCTAACCGGAAGTCTGTCTTGGCTTAAGCCACTGGATACTTCACGCACTTATGGAGCCGGATTTGGCCCCCTGAAACTGTCCTTGGCCGGCGGTTATCTGGCGCCTAAATCAGCCGGCAGCATCGTCCAGGGCCTGCCCCAGCCAGGCAATCCCGCCCTCGTCTTTACCGATGGCGGCCTCGCCCTTTCAGACACCGATCCCAATGTCACGTCCTTCGAATACAGCAGCACCTACGTCGTCAAGATGCCGCTGGCAGGCAGTTCAGGCAATCCCGCTCGCGCCACCCTCGTCATCAACAAGGCCACTGGCACCGTAACCGGCAGCTTCACCCTGGCCGAGCTCGACTCCACGCTCAAACGCAAGGCCAGCTTCCTGGGCATGATCGTGCCTCAGCCCTCCGGCGCTGTGAAGGCCCAAGGCTACTTCCTCCTGCCTCAGCTCCCTCTTGATGGACAAAAAGCGACCACCACCCCCATTTTGAGCGGCGACATGCAGGTCCTGCAAACATTGCCCCCGAATTGATCCATTTCCTGCGGAACCAGTTGCAGTCCCGTGGGTTGGAAGTCTTCAACCAACCTACCGCCATGAGCACCGCCCCATTCCACATCCGCTTTGATCGCCGCCGCCTCCTCCAAAGCCTGCTCCTCACCACGGGCGGCATCATCACCAGTTCCATTTATGCCGAGGCATTGACGCTCACCCCGCGTGCCACCGAAGGCCCCTATTACCCGGACCACCTGCCGCTGGATCAGGACAACGACCTCCTGCAGATCCAGGGAAATGCCGCCCAGGCCGTTGGCACCGTCACCGAATTTGGCGGCAGGTTGCTCAATGCCGATGGCAAGCCCATCCAGGATGCCCTCATCGAACTCTGGCAGGCGGATAACAATGGATGCTACATCCACAGCCGTGGCACCCAGCGAGGCAAGGAGCGCGACCCTCAGTTCCAGGGCTACGGCAAAATCGTCACCAATGAAAAGGGCGAATATCGTTTCCGCACCATCAAGCCCGGTCTTTACACTGGCCGCACCATCCACTGGCACGTCGCCGTGAAGCAGGGCGACAAACGCATGCTCACCACCCAGCTTTACGTCGCGGGGGTTCCGCAGAATGACAAGGACGGCGTCCTCCTCCGCATGGGCAACGAGGCTCAACGCCTGTCCGTGATCCGCGAGTTCAAGCCTAAAGAAGCCGGCAGTTCAGAACTCCTCGGCACCTGGGACATCGTCATTGGCAGCACCCCAGAAGATCCCGAACAGCGCCGTGGCCCTGGCGGCCCTCCCCCCGAAGGTGGCCGTCCTCGCCGTGGTGAAGGCCCACCTCCTGGCGGCCCCGGTGGCCAGCCTCCCGGCCGCTAAGGCGTCATCCATCCCGCTGCGCGGTCCTCAGGGGGCCGCCAGCACTTCCCGGATCGCCTTCTTCATCACCGCCTCGCTGCCCGGCGGCGTCCAGGCCCAGTCGTTCAGATTGCTGTCCTGCTCCTTCCAGGACCGTTCGATCGGGATGTAGCCCGGCCCACATTCGCCATACCCGAGAGTGAAGACAAAGCTGTCCGGTCGGCACGCCTGCGCAAAAAGCTGAAACTCCACATACGCCTCCGCTGGCAGCAGCAGTACCTGCGCCGGGCCAAAGTCCACACACGGCACCTGCACCCGGTGCCCGCGCTTCACCCGCTCATACCAGGCCAGCCCCATCGCCGCCTCCGCCCGTTCAAAGG
>DMMK01000392.1 GCA_003453085.1 Verrucomicrobiales bacterium | reverse complement strand
CCATTGGCGCACGCCCTGCACTGCCGCCGAGTTTCTTCCATTTCACATCCCTAGAGGCAGGTGAAATGGAAGAAACTCCGCCACCGCTCGGCGAGTCACACTACCCATCCTCGGCTCGGGCTTTTTGCCACGCGCTACGCGATTTCTTCATCCCCCCTCCCGGCCCTGCTTTCTTTCTTGAATCTGGGCCGTCCTGGCCTAACAAACGAGCCATGTTTTTGCGCATCCTCACCTGGATCGTCTGCATGGTCGCTCTGGCGGCCCCGGCCCACGCCTTCACCCTCGGCGGAGCCCGGCATGAGGCCATCACCTTTGCCGCCGAGCCGGGCAAAGTTTACCTGCCGCTGAATGAAGCCGCCAACCGCCTGCGCTGGGGCCTGGAGCGCGATGATCAGGGCCGGGCCACACAGCTCAATGGCAGCCCGATAACCCCCGGCAGCCTGCGCCAGCTCACCGATGGCACGGAGCTGGTGGAAGTGGCGGACCTGCAACGCGCCGGAGCCCCCGTGAAAGGGCCTGCCAAGGACGGAGCCTACACCGTGGGCAAGGGCTGGCGGCGGCTCGTCATCCTGCCCGCCGCCCAGCGGGTGGAGGTGAGCCTGCCGGAGCAGCAACTGCGCGGCTGGCAAGGGCAGCGCCTGGTGCTGCAGACGAACATCAGCTCCGGCAAAAACGGCGCGACCCCGGCGGGTGAATTTACCGCCGGCCCCTACCGTGCGCAGATGCACCGGTCCAGCCTCTACAACAACGCCCCCATGCCCTGGAGCGTGCAGATCCGTGGCCACATCTTCGTCCACGGCTACACCAGCGTACCCCGCTACCCCGCCTCCCACGGCTGCGTGCGCATGCCGCTGACGGGGCGCAATCCGGCCAAGTTTTTCTACGAATGGGTGCAGTCAGGCACGCCTGTGAGCATCACCAAGTAGCCCGCTGGGCGCACTTGCGGCTGCCATTCTCCTCCAGTAAAGCCGCTGGCAGCGAGGATTCTGCGAGCGCGGGTTGAACATTCCCCGCGCAGCCTCGTTCTCAGCTCCCACGCATGATTCGCCGCCTCTTCGTCTGCCTGGCTGTCCTGGGCCTGCTCACGCCCGGACAGGCAGCAGAATCCGTCCAGGTCATCCACGCCTTTGTCGCCCTGTGCGACAATGCCACCCAGGGCATCGTCCCGGTGCCGCCGAAGATCGGCAATGGGGATGACCCGGATCAAAACCTGTACTGGGGCTGCGATGACGGCCTGCGGTCGGTCTTCCGGCGGTCGAAATCCTGGCGGCTGGTGCACAGCCAAAAGGAGGCCCCGCCCGCGCGGGTGCTGGAGCGGCTGGTCTTCAAGCACCGCCAAAAGAACGTCTGGCTGGTGGCCCATGCCTACCGCGGGGCCGAGATGCGGGGGATGATGGAGGACTTTTTGGCCGGGGTGGCCGGGACTGCCAGCCCAGGACTGGTGGTGAAAGATGGGGAGGCAGAGGTGCCCCTCGCCGGGCCAGGGCTGGCCCATTTCCTCGCCTTTATCGGCCACAATGGCCTCATGGACTTCACCCTGCCCTTCCCCGCCAGCCAGCGCGGGGCCACGCCCGTGCCAGTGACCGTCCTCTGCTGCAAAAGCGACTCTTACTTCACCCAGCGCCTGCGTGAGAGCGGCGGACAGCCAGTGCTGATGACCTCGCAATTCATGTATCCCGGCTCCTTTCTCCTGCACGCCCTGCTGGAGGGGTGGCTGGCCGGGGAAAAACAGCCCGCTCTGCGGGAACGCGCCGCCGCTGCCTACGCACGGAATCAAAAGATCAGCCTCAGGGCCGCACGGGGCGTGTTTGTGCTGCCCTGAGGGGTGGGGAAAAACGGCTTTTCAGCGGGAAACGGCACTCCAAGGCGGGCCCAGCCACGGGTCCCCTGCCCGTTTGCTTGACGCTGCCGCCCGGCTAGGCTACTGCTCCGCGCTCCTTTCCCCCTTTTGTCATGATCGAGAACTATCTCCCCGTCCTTCTGCAAGTCGTCCTCGCCGGCGGTTTTGCCGGTGTCACGCTGCTGATTTCTGTGCTGCTGGGCAAGTCCGCCAAGCGCAACGCCATGAAGGACAGCGCCTATGAGTGCGGCATGCTGCCCCTCACCGAAGGCCAGCCCCGCTTCAGCGTGAAGTTCTACGTCGTGGCCATGCTCTTTGTGCTGTTCGATATCGAGGTCGTCTTCCTCTACCCCGGGGCCATCATCTACCGCGACTACCTTTCCGTCTTTGGCTTGGGCATCGCCTGGGCAGCCCTGGCCTTCATCAGCATCCTCGGCGTGGCCTTCCTTTACGCCTGGCGCAAAGGGGCCCTCGATTGGAAAAACTGATCCCCCCTCCTCATGATCGCCTACCTCAGCCTCTACAAGCTACGTCCTGAGGTCACCGAGGAAAAGCTGGAGGACATGATGTCCCGCGCCCGCATGGCCCTGCTGCGCGTGCCCGAGGTGCTGACCGTGAAAACCGGCAAGCGCGTGAACCCTAGCGACCCGTATCCCTGGTTCGTTTACCTCGAGGTGGAGAGCATGGACAAGCTGGCCATCTGCCAGGACGACCCCCATTACATCAAGTTCCGCGAAGACGTGCTGAAGCCCAACATCGCCGAGCAGGAGGCCACCGCCTTTGAGATGGAGCCGCGCAAGGACGTGAAGTACTCCTAGAGCTCTGCTGAAAGGCAGCTTGCACCGAAAAGTAGCCTTGCACAGTCCCCTGTGCAGATAGCGCCCCGAAGCCCCAGCCATGGCTCCAAATCAGCCCACGCGCCGATTTCCACTCCGGGTATCTCCGGCTGCCTCGCCCCTGCTCACCGCATAGGGACTGTGCGGGCTACCTTTGCTGTACAGGCTACCTTTAAAACACCAAACCCCGCGTGCAGCATCCTGCACGCGGGGCGGGTGTTTTCGATCCGTGGCGGGGCACTCAGTTTGCCCGGCGCACCAGCATGGGGCTGGGCTGCAGGTCATCGGCGCTCGGTGGCACCGCACCGATGTTGGGGCTCACCACGGGGGGCAGCTCATCTTCCATGTTCCAGGGGCCCAGCTTGGTGGCGGCAAAGGTATTGAAGGGCGCATACAGCGTGATCACTTCGCCGGAGCGGCGGTTGCCCTGTTTCAGCGAAAAGCGGATCCGGGTCTGGGAAAACTCCGCGTTGGCTTCATCAATGGTGAGGCTGATCGGGGCCACGCTGTTGATGATCGGGAAGGCAAACTGGGTCAGCACCACACCCCCGTCCGGAGTCACCTCCATCGTGCGATCCAGGCGGCGCTGCAGCACCTTCCAGCGGGCATTGGCATTGCCACTGGTGGCACCCATGCGCAGGATCTCCGCCACGGTGAAGGGCTCCAGCGTCAGTTCCGTATACGTCACCAGCGTCAGCCCGGAGGTGCTGCCACGAACGGCCACGCTCTCCGCCACGGAGAACAGGGGAGCGGATGGGATCGCGGTGGTGGGCTGGTTTTTAAAGGTCACGCTCAGCGGCAGCGGGCGATTGGCCGTGAGGATGCGGGGGAAGAAATGGGCCGCCCCCGTGCGCAGGGTGGCATTGCCCGTCAGCAGTTCCGTGGTGCCCGTTTTCACACTGCTCACATCCCACTGGGCCGTGTTGATGATTGTGAATCCACGTGGCCGCTGGGCAAAGGCCACCACCGAAAAGCTGGGCTGCGTGCGGCTGTTAAAAAGGCTGCCATTCACCAGCGTTGTAGGCCCCGTGATGGCCGTCGAAGGAATGGTAAAGCGGATCAGCTTGGGCGACACATAGGTCACCGGTGCCGACACCGCCATGCCCAGGGACGTGCGAAATTGGATGTGCGACACCGTCCGCACCTCCCCAGTCACCGCCCCGCCAAAGGTGGTGCTGTCGGCTTCGAGGTTCGCCAGCACCGAGTGGCCCGCAGGAGCACCCGAAGGCACATAGGAGGTGATGACCGGGATGCCCTTGGGTGACACCACACTTTGGGCAGACAATTGGTTAGCCATGCCCAAGGACAAGGCCAGAAGAGTCCCGAGATGGAGAAGGAAGGAGCGTTTCGTTTTCATGAGCGTGTGTGTGTTTGAAGCTGGATTTTTCAGAGTGTTCCGGCCCGCCATCGGGCCTTCGTTCACAGCGCAGATGCAGGCCGCCGAGAGAACTTGCGCAGATTCATGAAAAAAGATTCGCAGGGGTGTTTGCAAGGGCAGCAGAGTCCCCATGAACATCGCTCTCCCGCGACCCTTCAGGCCGCATCAGAATCCGCAACTCACACCCACCCGTCACCCAGAGCTTGCGCCCTGGGCCCGTGGCCTTTCAGTCCACCGATCCATCTCTTTCCACGAACGAAAGACGAAGAGAACTTCAAAACCTTGACCTCGCGCATCTGGCAACGCCCCGGCTCACCCACGCTTCAATTCTCACCTCGCGGCCTGAAGGGCCGCTGGACTCAGCCCAGGGCGAAAGCCCTGGGTTAGGCCACACGACCAACCACCACTCGCCTGGCGCTCTGAAGGAGCGCGGGTACGTGCCGCAGCACTCTTCACCACCGCACCATCACGCAAAAAACTCCGCCGGTTTCCCGGCGGAGTCTGGAAGGAGGGAGAGCATCCCGGGCTCAAGGAAGCGGTGGCTCGTAAGTGAGGCCGTCGCCGGTGATGAAGGTGGGCAGAAAACCAGGGTTGGTCAGCGTGATCACGATGTTGGCGTGAACCGTGTTGTTGGGGTTGCGCAGGGTGACGGCAATCTCTCTCGTCAGGTTAGGCCAGCTGGTGGGCTCGATCACGGTGCCAGTGGCGATGACGGTGGCGGGATCACCCTGCCATTTGCGGAAGCTCATCGCACCGGTGGTGATGTCGGAGATGAAGTCATACCCGTCGAAGAACCCAGTGAGGACATTGAGACCCATCCAGCGAGAGGTCATGAGATTGCCATTCAAGGTGAAGCTGGGGGTGGAGCGCAGCATCTCACGGGCCGTCAGGCGGGCGGCGGTGACGGCGATGGGATAACCACCTTCGGCAGCATTGAAAGGGCGGGCAGTCACCGTGCCGCCATCGCGGGTCAGGATGGGGCGAGTCCGGTCAAGGCCGATGCTGTAGATCACACGGTAGTTGCTGCCAGCAGGCAGGCCCAGGTCGCCAAACCCGCCCGGCACCACCACCTGGTTGCCGGTCAGCTGCTCCACACCATTCACCTGGATGCTCACCATGTTATACTGGCTGTTGTTAAAGAAGCCGATGCCCAGATTGCTCACCGTAAAGCTACCCGAGGAGAGGCTGGAGGGGGCCAAACTGCCGCTGCCATTCACCAGCTTTAGGCGGCCCGTGCGCGCCCCCTGTGGCACCACCACGGAGTAGCGGTTGTTGCCCAGAGAGGTCAAGTTTTGTCCTTCCACAAAGGTGCTGCCTGGTCCAGTGAAAAACACCTTGTAGTTAGGTCCGAACCGATTGGCCAGGTTGCTGGGAAAGCGGGAGGAGATATTGATCAGCTTGCTTTTGTTGATCTGGATCAGCTTGGCAATGGCGGGGTCCAGCTCCGGGCGGGAGACGGTGACCTCGATCACCTGGCCCACGCTGGCCTGCGCAGGGCTGATGGTGGTGATGCGGCTGAGCAGGAGAGGCGCAGCCTGGACGGAGGAAGCCACGGAGGCCAGGAAGCTGGCAGCGATGGCGAGGAGGGTGGTGCGACGTTTCATTGGTGTCAGTGTGTTAGATTTTCAGATTCGGCGGGCGGCGTTGTTGCTGCCCTTCACAGCCCAGATGCAGGTCACTCCGAGAACTTGCGCAGAATCTGAAAAGATTTTTTCGACCCGATTTTCATTGCTTCATCCGCTGTTAGACCAGACGCAAAAAGACTCCGCCAGTTTCCCGGCGGAGTCTTCGCGTCCTCAGATTAGGCGGTGCTTATTGGCGGGTCACCACGATGGACTGACCATTGCGACCGACGGTGGAGATGAAGCTGGCAAAGGGGAGGAACAGATTCACCTGGCGCTGACCGAGGCGGAAGGACAGGCTGCGGCTATTGTCCGGCCAGGAAGTTTCCGCATAGGTGCTGGACTCCACCACGGTGGTGCGGCCGCTGCGGGTCTCGCGGATCTGGTAGTTGCCATTGTTCAGCATGCGGACGGTGCGGAGGTAAGGGGTCAGATTGGCATCAAAGAGGATGTCGGAGGCCCAGTCGCCGCTGGTGCGGAAGTTGGTCATCAGCTGGCGCAGCGTGACACGTGGCACATTGTAGGTGGAGGTGCGGCCACGGGTGATGGTGAAACGCTGGGTGAAGAAAAACATGGCTCCTTCATTGGGGGTGATGCCCAGACTGACTTGGACATTGTAGCTGCCGGGATTGAGATCCAGCGTCCCCGTCTGGCGCACGGGCAGGATGAATCCGGCCTGCAGTTGCTCCACATTGTTCACCTTGATGCTCACCAGGTTATACTGGCTGCCATTGACGATGTTCAGGCGGCCTTTGCCAGCAGGTGGCGGTGGCGCAGTCACCACAAAGTCCGAAAGAGTGGAGGAAACATAAGGGGACTGCGACAGGCGAATGCGGCCCGTGATGGCCGCCGCAGGCACCGTGACCCGGAGCTGGGCCGGGGAGACATACGTGAAGGTGGCATTCACAAACTGGCCCGTGCTGGTGCGAAACTGGATGACGTAGGGAGGTGTGACGGTGGGAGTGGTGGCCCACACATTGCCCAGGCGGTCGCGGTTGAGATTGCGCCCGT
>DMMK01000011.1 GCA_003453085.1 Verrucomicrobiales bacterium | reverse complement strand
GAGGTGGTTCCTCAAGTAGGTGCTGTAAACAAACAGAGGCTTCTCATTTTCCAGGTAGTATTCCTCCGCCCCTGCCCCGTCTTCATTGGACTTGGCGACGATCTTTCGCAGCACTCCTTTTTCCATCCAGCCGGTCAGTTCAAAGACCAAAGGGTCGTCCCGGTGTGTGCCTGTGACGCGCTGGAGAGACTTTTCCTGCTGATTGATCTGACTGTAGATCGCCCGATGGTGAGCGGTGTCGCTTTGAGCGTGGGCGAGATGGGGAGCCCCTATCCCGGCGGCAAGGGCGAGCAGGAAGTGAAGAGTTTTCATGCCCGGCAAAAGAGGCCTGAAAACCGTGAAAGGCAACCGCTTCCGAGGGGGGAAGCCTGGGCCTATTCCTGCGCGGGTGGGGAGGATTCAGAGGCTGGTTTGGCCTGGTCGTCTGCCGTTTTTTTCTTCACTTTGACCGCCGGTTTTTGGCCGGGAATAAAACCGCCGTTGCTATTCCCGCCCCACCCGAAGTTTGAGTTGCCACTCTTGAAGGGCCGAGGTGGTTTATTGGTCTGTTTCTGGCTCCGCATGGTTCAGGGAAAGTCTTGAGTAAGGTAGCGAGTTTCCAGCCACTGGGCTGGGCGACTTATGGTTGTGGCGAAGACTGAATTTGGCAAAGTGAAATCTTGCCTCTGGACTGGGTTTGCACGTGCAGTTTGCTCAGGGCCGGATTCTGCGGCAGGATGCGAGGTGCATCCCTCCCTTTCCCGACGTCCTGCCGTGCAACCCATCACCTGGATTGCGCCTGCCCAAAGAGCTCTTTTTGAAGCAGCCGGGACCACCGCCCACCGCATCGGTTCAGGCTCCGGGGGCTGGGTGGAGCGCCTGGGAGACGACGCCATGATCTCCCATAAAAACGATGCGGCCCTAGCGGAACTGAGCGCTGGGCTGGAAACCTGGAGCAGTCAGTCGGGCTGGGTACCGGTGCGGGTCTTCACCCGCTTTTTGCCATTGAAGAACGACGAGCGGATCTCTCCCGTGCTGAAAAGCGGCGATGCTACCCTTCCTATGACCACCGTCGTAACGGAAGCCGGAGTGCGCTACGGTCTCGACTTTGCCGCAGGCTACAGCCACGGCCTGTTCCTGGATCAGCGTGCCAACCGGGCCCAGCTTCCCCTGTTCAAGCCGAAGCGGATGCTGAACACCTTTGCCTACACCTGCAGCTTCACCGTTGTCGCCGGACTTGCAGGGGCTGAAACGGTGAGCGTGGACCTTTCCAAGAAGTCGCTGGATCGCGGCAAGCAAAACCTCGCTCTCAACGGCATTGCTGAAACGAAGCATCGCTTCATCGCCGATGATGCGCAGGAACTCATGCCCAGGCTGGAACGCAGGGGCGAACGCTTCGATGTCATCATCCTGGATCCGCCCACGTTCTCGCGAAATGACAAGGGGCGCCTCTGGCAGGTGGAGCAGCATTTTGAAGACTTGGTGAATGCCGCCCTGGAACTGGCCATGCCCAAGTGCGCCATCTTGCTTTCCACGAACTGCACGAAGCTGGACCCCGTCTCCCTGGAACGCCGCTCGCGACAGTGCGCCAAGATCAAGCGGCGGGCCGTGGACTATGTGAGGATTGCCTCGCAGACCGATTTCCCCGCTGGCCACGGTGCCAGCACGCTGTGGATGCTAGTGAGGTAGCAGAGATGCACAGCCAGTGAGGGGCACAGCCGCGAATGCTGTGCATGAATCCGTCTCCTCGTTTCCTGCTTCTGGCTGCCTGCCTCCTCGGGCCACTCACCTCTGCCCTCGCGGCGCAGACCGATCCGCCTGCCGCATCTTCGGATGTGGAAGCCGCGACCCTGCTCCAAGTCTTCCTGGACCGCGCAGGCTTCGGCCCAGGCAAGATCGACGGCCACTACGGTGGCTTTACAGAGAAGGCGTACCACTTGTACCGCCAGGCACAGGGGAAAGAAGGGGCAACAGAGGCGGAGCCCGCCAAGGATGACAAGGCCAAGCGCCCTTTGCCTGATCTCAAGGACCTGGATCTGGCCAGCATCGGCCCGGCATTCATCGAGTACACGGTGACCGAAGCAGACCAGAAAACCGTGGGCGAACTGCCCAAAGAAGTGAAGGCCATGGCGAAGCTGAAGTGGCTGCCCTATGCCAGCCTCGCGGAAGCTCTGGCGGAGAAATTTCACTGCGATCTCGACTTCCTCAAGGAGCTGAATCCCGGCAAGCTGGAAAGCGTGAAGGCGGGTGACAAAATCAAGGTGCCGAACGTGGAACCCTTTGATGTGGCTGGGGTCAAAGACCTGCCCCTTTTGGACCTGACTGACAGCCGTGATGATGGTGACAAACCCAAGGGCAAGAATGCTGACAAGACCTCCGACAAGGAAGCCCCCGACGGAACGGCTGCCAAGATCGAGGTGAAGGTGGATACAGGCGACAACATGCTGCGGCTGTTTGAAGCTGGAAAGCTGACGGCCGCCTTTCCCGTCACCATCGGTTCACAGCAGACCCAGTCTCCTGAAGGCGACTGGAAGGTGCGCGGCATCGCCCGCCTGCCCGACTTTCGCTACGATGAATCCTTTCTGAAGACCGGCGAGCGGAGCGATGAAACCTACCTGCTGTCCCCCGGCCCTAACAATCCGGTGGGGGTGATCTGGATCGCCCTGAACAAGCGTGGCATCGGCCTGCCTGGCACGGGGGATCCGGATGCCCTCGGCCGCCGCGCCCGCCACGGCCGCGGTGCGCCGGGCAATTGGGGCATGGTCG
>DMMK01000393.1 GCA_003453085.1 Verrucomicrobiales bacterium | reverse complement strand
GCCTTCATCAATACACAGGCTGAAACGCCAGCCGCTGAGGAGCGTCTGAATGGCGTGATCCGGGATCACAAAGCGGCCCTGCAGACTTACATCGCCGAGCTGGCCCATCGCTTGGCGCTGGAGGCTCCCCTGCAAACGGCTGCGCATGCGATGGTTGTCATCGAGGGCAGCATCGTGCGGGTGCAGATGACCGGAGATCTGACGGTGTGTGATTCCTGCAGCCACCTGCTGCGAAAGCTGGGCCGCACGGCTCGCCGATCCGACACGGCTTCTGCCGATCCTGACCTGCCGCCCTATTTCCCAGGCTTCTAGGTGGTGGGACAAACGAGATGCAACTGGGCCGAGGAGGCATGCAACTAGGGCAAGAAAAAAGGCAGGCCGCAGGGCCTGCCTTTGTGATGCAATCAATCGTTAGACGTTGCGCGCTTACTTGGCCGGGAAGGGGCTGGTGGCGAGCTTTTTGAAGTCTTCGGTGATCTTGGCGACGGCGTCCTTGGGGCCAGTCAGCTTGATGAAGACAGGAGCGTCAGGGCCGGGGATGATGGCGCCGAGGAGGGTGTAGTCAGCCTTGGCGGTTTTGGGGCCGAACATCGCGCCGTCCATGTAGGTGCCGGTGGCGGTCACCAAGCTCACCTTGGTGCCATTGGCATCGAGCTCTTCGGTCTTGGAGGTGGGAGGGCTTTCAAACTGGCCCAGCCAGCGGTCAATGTTGGCCTTGGTATCGCCGCCCTGGCCGCTGCCGAAGTAGTAGAAGACGGCTTCCAGGGGTTTGTCCGTGCCTTCGATGGTGATCTGCAGGGTGGCTGCACGCATCGGGCTGCTGGTGGGCACAGAGGTCCACATGTTGGAGGGCAGGGTGAAGTTCAGGTTCCCGGCGGAGACCTTGCCTTCTTCGGCGCGCAGGCCGGAGGTGGCGATGGTGAGGAGGGCCAGGGTGGTGAGCAGTCGTTTCATGGTGGGCTGGATGGTGGGTGTTTAAATGGAAAGGGCGGACTCGTGAGTCCGCCCTTGGAAAAATCAAAGCTTACTTGGTGACGTGCATCACGCCTTTCATCAGCAGCCAGTGGCCGGGGAAGGTGCACATGTAAGGATAGTCGCCAGCTTCGGCAGGAGCGGTGAACTCGATGGTCTCAGTACCGTTTGGCATGACCAGCTTGGTGTTGGCCAGGATGTCGTCTTTGGAGGCATCGGGCACATAGCTCTTGGCCATGGCCTGGGGGTCGGTCATCATGGCGTTGGCCTGGGCACCCACGGCCTGGTCCTTGCCTGGCTTGACGAGGATGAAGTTATGCGGCTGGGGGGCGATGCTGCCGGTGTTGTTGAGGGTCAGTTTGACTTTCTGGCCGGCTTTCACGGTCAGGTCGGTCTTGTCATAACCCAGGGGATTGCTGGCGTGAGGCTTGAGCTCAATGGTGGCGACTTCAGCCTCCTGGGCGGACACGTTCAAGGAGATCAGGGCGAAGGCGGTAAGGGCAGCTAGTTTCTTCATGAGTTGTGGTTTGACGGGGGTAGTACGCTAATCGGGCGTCGAAGGGTCAGATTTTCAACCAATTTCGTCTGCCTGGCCTGAACTTTGCGATTTGCGTCAAGGAAAGTTTCAGCGACGTATTGCGTATAGAGAGTAATCCCCCATGAATCCCTTTCACGAAACAGCCGCCGCCGCGCACCAGATGAGCCGTCGCCATGTCCTCCGCGGACTGGGGACGATGATGTCTTTGCCCTTCCTGGAATCCCTTGGTGGCAAGGCCTTTGCGGCTGCGGCGAAGGCACCTGCCAAAGCGCCCATGCGTGCGGCCTGGCTGTACATTCCGAATGGGGTGAACGTGAAGCAGTGGTTTCCCACGGGCGAAGGCACCAGCTACGAGCTGAGTCCGACCCTGAAGGAAATCGAACGGCATCGCAATGAGTTCATGGTGGTCTCCGGGCTGGCGCAGGACAAGGCCCGCTCCCATGGCAATGGCGGCGGTGACCATGCGCGCGCCACCTCCACCTTCCTGACGGGCTGCATGCCGAAGAAGACGGCCGGCTCCGACATCCAGTTGGGTGTTTCGGTGGACCAGATCGCTGCCCAGAAGATCGGCCACCTGACCCGCCTGCCTTCTCTGGAACTGAGCACCGACGGCCAGCGCAGCTCCGGCCGTTGCGACAGCGGATACTCCTGCGCCTACCAGTTCAATTTAGCCTGGAAAAATGAAACCATGCCGATGGCTCCTGAAATGGATCCCCGGCTGGTCTTTGAACGTCTTTTTGGTTATGGGGCTTCGGGGGCAAAGGGAGCCGATGGTGCCCGCCGTCAGCGTCTGCAGAAGGGCATTCTCGATACCGTGCTGGGCGAGGCGAAGTCCCTGCAAGGCAAGGTGAACGGTAATGACAAACGCAAGCTGGATGAGTACTACAGCAGCGTGCGCGACATCGAGCTGCGCATCGAGCGTGCGGAGAAATTCACGGCCAGCCTGCCGAAAGACTATCCGGTGCCAGAAGGCATCCCTGAATCCTATGAGGAGCACATCCACATGATGTTCGACCTCCTGACGCTGGCTTTCCAGACGGACACCACCCGTCTCTGCACCTTCATGCTCGCCCATGACGGCAGCAACCGCAGCTTCCCCCAGATCGGTGTGCCGGATGCCCACCACTATCTCTCCCACCATGAGAGCGATGAGCAGAAGCTGGAAAAAATCGCCAAGATTGACGCCTTTTACATGCGTCAGTTTGGCTACTTTCTGGACAAGCTGAAGGCGACGAAAGAGGGCGATGGCAATCTTTTGGACAACAGCATGATCGTTTTCGGCGGTGGCATCGGCGATGGCAACCGTCATAACCATGACAACCTGCCCATCCTGCTCGCAGGTCGTGCGGGTGGCACCTGGACACCGGGCAAACGCATTGTGCTGCCGGGAGAAACCCCGATGACCAACCTGTATCTATCCATGCTGGACCGCCTCGGTGTGCGGGCTGAGCGCGTGGGGGACAGCTCGGGCGTTCTGCAAGTGAGCTGATTTCACGGGATATTTGGAGCGTGTGAATGGCCGTCTGCATTGAGCAGACGGCCATTTTTTCGTTTCCTTACGATCTTGACGCGCTACATTGTAGGAACTTAACACTTCCATATATTTAACAAGAGAGGGGCGTTGCATGAGAGCGTCTCCAGTTTTAATAATCACTGCTCATGGCGGCTCCAGCATCCGATTCATCCACGGCATCGGCCACTTCGATGGAGCTTCAGCTCTTTCCTGAAGCGGATGAGCAGACGCTGCCTGCCGAGCCTGCTGCACATCCTGAGCCGGTAGCCGTTGAACCAGAGGCCCATGAGGAGCTTGAACCAGAGTCTGTGGACTTAGAGGCTCATGAGGAGCCTGAACAAGAGCCTGAATGGCAGGAAGCTGAGGCGTCGGCGCCTGCAGAAATCATTTCAGAATCGCCCGTGCCGGTGACTGAAACGGCGTCTCCTGAGCTGCCCCCGCTGCCTCCTGAACTCAAAAATGTCGCCCGTATCCTTGAAAGGATGCTGCACGATCCCGCGCAGCTCCAGGG
>DMMK01000286.1 GCA_003453085.1 Verrucomicrobiales bacterium | reverse complement strand
CGAGCACCGATGGCCAGACGAATACCAATCTCCCGCGTGCGCTCCGTCACCGAGACCAGCATGATGTTCATGATGCCGATACCGCCGACCAACAAGCTCACGCCAGCGACAGCGGCGAGGAGGGTGGTCATCATGCGAGTAGAGGCACTCAGCGTCTCCGCGATCTGGCGGGTATCAAAGACATTGAAGTTATCCTCTTGGTTAGGCTGCAAGTTGCGACGTTGGCGCATCAGGGAAGAAATGTCATCGATGAGGACTTCACTGTTCGAGCCATCATCCGCTGATATGGTGATCTGGCTGACTTCGCGCGAAGAGGTTTTGCCCGTCAGACGACGCTGCAAAGTGGTGAGCGGCACGATAATGGTATCATCCTGGTCCCCCATGCCGGACTGGCCTTTGCTGGCCAGCACACCAATGATTTCACAGGAGGCCTTGCCCAGGCGGATCTTCATCCCCACGGGGTTTTGATTGCCAAAAAGATTCGTTTTTACGGTATTGCCGATGACGCAGACCGCCTTGCCCGCTTTGTAATCGGCCTCATTGAAAAGACGGCCATCCCCAAGGGTCCATTTGTTGATGTAAAAATACGGCGGAGTCGTCCCTGTAACGGAAGTCATGCGCGCATTTTGCAGATACACCGTGCTCATGGAGGAACTGCTCACGGGCGCAATCGCCGCGATGTTAGGCACCTGATCTTCGCTGGCCTGCACATCTTTTTGGGTAAACTGAGGCACCCCGGCGGAGGCAGATCTGGGGCCAAAGCCCATCCCTGGCCGCAGAACCAGGAGATTACTCCCTAGATTGGAAATCTGGTTTTTCACCGCCTGTGTGGTGGCCTGCCCAAGTGTGACCATGGTGATGACCGCAGCCACCCCGATGATGACACCGAGCACGGTCAAAAACGCCCGCATGAGATTGCGGCGAATTTCGCGCAGGGCGATGGAGAAGGCATTCCAGAGCATGGTCGTGAGATTAGGTTTTCGTGCGGATGTCTGACTCGATGAGGCCATCTTTGACCCGCACGATTCGTTTGGCGTGTGTGGCCACTTCATCTTCATGGGTCACCATGAGCACTGTGATGCCCCGATCTTCATTTAGCCGCGTCAGCAGCTCCATGATTTCATCCGTGGTGCGTGTGTCCAGATTCCCCGTCGGTTCATCGGCAAACAAGGTACTGGGACGGGTAACGATGGCGCGAGCAATGGCAACACGCTGTTGCTGCCCGCCTGAAAGCTCCGCTGGCGTGTTGCGCATCTTGTTAGGCAAACCGACAGAAACGAGAGCCTCCTGAGCACGCTCACGACGCTCTTTTTTGGACATGCCACGATAGACGAGGGGCAGCTCCACATTTTCCAAGGAACTGGTGCGGGCTAAAAGATTAAATCCCTGGAAGATGAAGCCCAGGGCATGACGCCGCAGCAGGGAGCGCTGATCGGCATTCAAGTTTTCCACCGCAATATCCTGGTAGAGATAGTTGCCAGAGGTGGGGGTATCCAGACATCCCAGGAGATTCATCAAGGTGGACTTGCCTGAGCCGCTGGGGCCCATGACGGCCACAAACTCACCTTTGTTGATTTGCAGATCCACGCCGCGCAGTGCCTGAAAAGCGGCATCTCCTTGACCGTAGGTTTTGGTCAAACGGCGAAGCTGGATAAGACTGGTTGCTGAGGCGCTCATGGGGTCACAGGATTGGCACGAGTGATGACCGGAAGACCTTCGGTGAGACCTTCACCCGTGATTTCGGTGTGGCGTCCATCGGTAAGCCCGGTCTTGACAGTCAGGGGCTGAGGTCGCCCGTCCTTGAGGATCCAGATGCGGGCCTGACCAGGAATTTTTTTGGGCACCGGTTCCTGATTCTCAGCCCCGCCTGGTCCGCCTCCCCCACCCGAGCGGCGAGTCGGTCTAGGAATGAGACTTTGCACGAAGGATTTCTTCGCCTCGCCCCCCTTCGGGTTGCCTGAAGATGATTCAGGGCTGAAACGGAGCGCCGCATTAGAAACGATGAGCACCTCCTTGCTTTCTGCCACATTGATATCCGCTGTCGCCGTCATGCCCGGCCGCAAACTGAGGTCTGTATTGGCCACTTCCAGTTCGGCCTCATACGTGACCACATTGTCTGTCACGGCGGAGCCAAAGGCGACCTTCGTCACGGTGGCGTTGTAGGAACGGTCTGGCCAGGCATCCACGGTAAAGTTGGCTTTTTGTCCTTTCGCCACGCGTCCGATGTCTGCCTCAGCGACGGCGACTTTTAGCTTCATGTGCTCCAGATTCTCCGCGATGACAAAGAGTTCTGGCGCGGTGAAACTAGCAGCCACGGTTTGGCCAGGTTCCAGACTCCGAGTGAGGACGATGCCCTCAATAGGAGAACGCAAAATCGCATTCTGCTGGTCGCTTTCATTGGCTCTCAGCTCCGCCTCAGACTGTTCCACGGCGGCCTTAGCACTGCCGAGGTCTGCTTGTGCACGTGCCACCGCTGCGGTGGCGGTGACCATATCCGCTTTAGAGGGTGTTCTGCCTCCGCTGAGTTTGTGCAGTTCTTGGAGACGCGCGAGAGTCGCCTCATTTTCTTTCAGGGTGGCCTCCACCTGTTTCACTTTGGCTTTGGCAGAATTCACCGCCGCGCGGCTGCTGTCCGTATCCTGGTCCAAACGGCGTATGATGATCTTTGCCAGAGGCTGGTCTTTCTTCACCCGGTCATTGGTGTCCACATACACCTCATCCGTCGTCCCGGAAAGCACACTGCCAATGGTCACTTCATTGGTCGGCTCCAGATTGCCCGTAGCTGTGATGGTGAGACCGATGTCCCCACGCGTGAGAGATTCCGTCACGTAAAGGGGAGGCGGAGCAGCAGGCTCGTGGGTCTTCGTCCAAAAAAAGTAGGCGGCGTAAGCGACAGCCGCAGACCCGGCGATCCAGGCCGTCCAGCCTAGCCAACTGCGGTTCTTCTTGCTGCCGATCAGCTCGCTTAAATCAACAGGGGGAGTGGCTGATTGTGATTCCATAATGAGGGGGATGAAATGAAACTAACCCTGACGCGACCAGCCGCCGCCGAGGGCTTTGTAGAGCTGAATGTGAGCACTGGCGCGATCTCCCTGGGTGAGGGTTTGCTGCTCTTCCAGGCTTAAAAGAGTGCGTTGTGTGTCCAGCACTTGCAGGAGATCGATTTGCCCGGCTTCATAACTCTGTGCAGCCAGGGTGGCTGCCTCTTTGGCAGAGGTGACCGCGCCATCCAGCGTGCGCAGCCGCTCGCTGCTACGGCTCACGGCGATGAGGGCATTCTCCACTTCAGACAGGGCCTGCAGCACGGTGGACTCATAAGCGATGAGCGCCTGCTTTTCCTGGGCGCTCTGGACATTGATGGTCTGCCGTATGCGCCCTGCATTGAAAATGGGGGCCGAGAGATTTCCCAGCAGGCTCGCCGCGGCGACTTCAGGAGAGAGCAGACTGCCCGCCTTCAGGGCATCCACGCCTAAAGAACCGCTGAGGGTGAGGGTGGGGTAACGCTCCTTTTCGGCCGATTTCGTGCGTGCCACGGCAGCCTCCACCCCGCGCTCCGCCGCACGTACATCGGGCCGCTGGCGCAGCGTGTCTGCAGGGATGCCCAAAGCCAGAACGGCTGCGGGCTCGGGTACGCGGCGAGGTGGAGCCAGTAGGGCATCGAGCGCGCCGGGGGTCTTCCCAGATAATAAGGCAAGGCGGTTCTGAGTCTGTTCGATTGTCTGCTTTAAGCTTGGCAGGGTAGCGCGTGCCTGCTCCAGGGTGCTGGCGGCCTGCTGGGTCTCGAAGGTGGTGCTTTCGCCTGCCTGCTCCCGCCAGCGGGTGATCTGGACCGTGTCACCACGGGTAGAAAGATTGCGTTGATACACTTCCAGTTGGGCCTGGGCGGTACGGAGGTCCACGTAAGCCTCGGCCACTTCTGCTGCCAGGGTCACCTGGGCAGCGTAGTAGTTTTCAGTGGC
>DMMK01000285.1 GCA_003453085.1 Verrucomicrobiales bacterium | reverse complement strand
GGGTTGTACGACTTCTGGTTCGGCAGCAATGAGCTCTGCCTTGAAGCCGGTGGGGAGTTGCAGATTTTTCAGCGACTCGGCCGCTGGCTGGCCTGCTTTGTAATCCTTCTGCGGAACGAGGCCGGAAGGGCCATAGAGCTTTTTGGGCTGCATCTGCTTCGCGACTGACGCGCTGACTTCGCGGCGCTCTTGCAGCAGCACATACACCCCTGCTTTGTTCCCCACCACAATGTCTGGCAGCTTGTCGCCATTCACATCGCCCACCTGCACATCCGTGCCCACACCGCTTTCGGCATCCACCAGATGCGGGATGAATTCCACGCCGCCTTTGCCATCTCGTTGGGTCTGGAACCAATAGACGACGCGCGCGCCGTGCTCATCCGGGTCTCCCTTGCCATTGTGAGCCCAGTAGCGTTTGCCAGTGACGAGGTCCTTCACACCATCACCATCCACATCCACCAGGGCCATGGCATGTGGCTGGCTAAAGACGATGCCGTAATCATTCTCCCAGGGCTGCTCGCCCACTAGCGTGCGCTTATCCCACTGCGCCCCCTCATTGCCTGCGCGATTCATAAAAACCGCCACGCCGTAACGATGGGCAGACAGGGCCGTGGCCACATCGTTGCGACCATCGCCATCGAAGTCATAGGCAAACATCTGCGCACCACCGCCCAGACCGGCGGCAAAATTGTGCTGCTTCCAGTTAGGCCCATCTCCAGCCTCCCACCAGCGACGGGCCTCCAGCAGATCCATCCGGCCATCGCCATTCACATCTCCCACGCCCAGGCCATGGGTGAACTTGGCCACCTTCATGTCTCCCGTCACAGCGACGAAAAGCCACTTCTCGGTGGGCTTGTCCCAATTCGGTGCGAACCAACCAAAACGCCCGCCGGTGCTGCACACGATCTCCGGTTTGCCATCGCCGGTGATGTCGGTGAAAACGGGCGACTCATTGTCCACCACGTCCGCCACGATGTGCATGGACCAGGGCGTGTCGGTTTCAAACTGGCCGGGATTCAGATACAGCCGGGCCTCCTTGCCGGGAAAACCCAGGACCAAAATGTCCAACCAGCCGTCGCTATTGAAGTCCTGCGGGTAACTGAAGAAGTTGTCGGAATAACCAACGATGTTGAAGACCTTCGGCTCGTAATAAGCGTGTTTCTTTTGCCAATCGGGCCCTTCATACCAGAACGGGCCGCTGATGATGTCCGTGTGGCCGTCCTTATTCACGTCAGCATGGCTGGACCCTTCGGCATAAAATTGGTCGGCCAACTGGACGCGCTTCCAGGTGATGAGGGTCTCTGCCTGGAGCAAAGAGGCGCTGGTGAGGGCGAGAAGGAGCAGACTTTTCATGGCGGGTTGAGCGGCAGGTCACACCAACGCTATCAGGAAGCGGGCTTCTCGGACAAGATTTAGGGCGGATCGGACATGCTTTGGCCGGATTCTCCCCCACAGAACCCGGTGGAAAAATGGTTGTACATCTTGCACCCCCGGCGCTGCGGTTTAGAAAAGGCACATGCCGACTCCAGAGATCAATATCGCGCACATCGCCAAGCTGTCCCGCCTCGCCCTCACACCGGAGGAATCCACGGCCTATACCACCCAGCTTTCCCAGATCCTCGGGCACATTGACCAGCTCAGCAATTACCCTCTGGATGCCGAGCCCAGCGCCCATGCGATGCCGGTCTTTGACGTCGTTCGCCCCGATGTGGCCCGGCCCGGCTTTACCCAGGAGGAGGCCCTGGCCAATGCACCGCAACGCGCCATGGACCAGTTCCGCATCAATAAAGTGGTGGGTGAGGAGTGATCCCCCTGCACCGTGCTGACCGATGACCCTTTGATTCCCCTTTCCCGAATGTCCCTCGCTACTTCCACCATCGCCGTCCTGCGCCAGCGGCTCACCAGCAAAGAAATCAGCCCCCGCGACATCGTCCAAGACGTCGCCGCCGCTATCGAGGCGCAGAACCCCAGCATTGGTGCTTACCTGTCCTGGGACTTGGAAAAAGCCCTGGCTGAAGCGGACAAGGCCGACCTTTCCCAGCCACTCGGTGGCATCCCCATCGGCATCAAGGACAACATGAACGTCCTGGGCGAGCCCTGCACCTGCGCCTCCAAGATGCTGGCCAATTACCGTGCCCCCTACGATGCCGGAGCCATCCAAAAGCTGCGCGCTGGCGGTGGCATCCCCTTTGGCCGGATGAACATGGACGAATTCGCCATGGGCTCCTCGAACGGAAACTCCGCCCTCGGCACGACGCGCAATCCCCGGGATCTGGAGCGCATCCCCGGCGGCTCCAGTGGTGGCAGCGCGGCAGCCGTGGCTGGCAATCTGGCCATCGCGACTCTGGGTTCGGACACGGGTGGCTCCATCCGCCAGCCAGCGGCCCTCTGCGGCTGCGTGGGCATCAAACCGACCTATGGACGCATCTCGCGTTTTGGCCTGGTGGCTTTCGCTTCGTCCCTGGACCAGATTGGCCCCATCACCAAGACGGTGGAAGATGCCGCCCTGCTGCTGAACCACCTCTGCGGCAAGGATAGCCGCGACTCCACCTCCCTGGACGTGGAGGTCCCAGACTTCACCGCCGCCATTGGGCGCGACATCAAGGGCCTGCGCATCGGCCTGCCCAAGGAATACTTCATCAGCGGCATCCACGCCGGAGTTTCCGCCAGCGTGAACGCTGCCGTGAAGAAGCTGGAGTCCCTGGGGGCCATCCCGGTGGAGATCAGCCTCCCCCACACCGATGTGGGCGTGAGCACCTACTACATCATCGCCCCGGCGGAGGCCTCCACCAACCTGGCACGCTTCGACGGTGTGCGTTATGGCCACCGCGCAGCCGACCCAAAGAACCTCCTGGAGCACTACATGCTGAGCCGCGAGCAGGGCTTTGGCCCCGAGGTGAAGCGCCGCATTCTCCTGGGAACTTATGTCCTCAGCAGCGGTTATTACGATGCCTACTACATCAAGGCCCAGCGCGCCCGCACCCTGATCCGCCAGGACTTTGAAAAAGCCTTTGAGCAGGTGGATGTCATCATCAGCCCCACCAGCCCCACCCCGGCCCACAAGCTGGGCGAGCTGAAGGACAACCCTCTGGCCGCCTACCTGGAAGACATCTTCACCATCCCTGTGAACCTCGCTGGCCTGCCCGCCATCAGCGTGCCTTGCGGCACCGCCGAAGAAGGTGGCCGGCAGCTCCCCGTGGGCCTACAGATCATCGGCAAACCCCTCGATGAACTGACCGTGCTGCGCGTGGCGGATGCCTTTGAGAAGGCGTGATGACGCTCCTCTAAAACGGATCACGTCCGACTCCAGACGGAGCCCGTTTCCAC
>DMMK01000024.1 GCA_003453085.1 Verrucomicrobiales bacterium | reverse complement strand
CCTTTGGGGTCTGGCTCGGCAAAGGGGGTGGCCTTTTGGTAGAGCTTGAGGCGGGTGTCGAACTCCTCCTGCAGTTTTTTACGATCTTCGTCGGGCAGGTCTTTGTCGGATGGGAGGAGGGCGAGGGCTTTTTTCTGCCAGAGGACGGCCTCGAGATATTCGCCATTGCGGGCGAGGCAGGCGGCTTTGGTATCAATCATCTCGTAGCGCTGTTCTTCGCCGGCCTCGTCCATGATGCGGAGGGCGCGGGAGGAGAGCTGGACGGCCTGTTCGCCATTGTGGAGGCTTTCATCGGGGCAGGTGGCCATGAACCAGGCGAGGTTGTTGGCGGCCCAGGGATCATCGCTGCGGGCGGCACGCTGATACCAGGCACCGGCGCGGCGGAAGTCCACGGGGACTCCGGTGCCGGAGTAGTAGAGATTGGCCAGGCGGCTCATGGCCGGGACGAAGTCCTGCTGGGCGGCGCGGAGGTAAAAGAGGGCGGCCTTGGAGGGGCTCTTGGCCGTGCCGACGCCGCGCTCATACTTGGCGGCGAGGGCGGTCTGGGCTTGGGGGTAGTTTTGTTCGGCGGCTTTTTCCAGCCATTCGGTGGCTTTTTCTGCGTCGAGCTTGACGCCGCGGCCGAGGTCATAGGCCATGGCGACGGCATGCTGCCCGGCGGCAAAGCCATTTTCGGCGGATTTGCGGTACCATTCGTAGGCCTTGGCATCGTTTTTCTTCACTCCGACGCCGTCTTCGTAAATGGAGCCCATGACGAACTGGGCGCGCAGGTGTTTTTGGTTGGCGGCTTTTTCCATCCACTGGACGCCTTCGGCCTCGTTCTTTTGCACACCTTCGCCGGTGAGGAGGCGGAGGCCGAGCTCGAACTGGGAGTCGGCATCGCCGTCGTTGGCCCAGGCGCGGAGCTCTTTGTCATTGATCATTTCAGGCACCTGCTGCTGGGCGGTGACGGTCATGAAGGCGAGGCAGGAGCAGGCCAGAATACGGATGAAAAGTTTCATGCTGGAAAACACTACGTTTTGAGAATCGTGCCTACAACAGACAAACTTACGGTTTCGTTGCTCGATTGAGGCATGATTTGGGCCAGTTCTCAAAAAAGAGCGGGACAGAATTCGTCCGGTGGGCCCTGAGGCCCCGGCTCAGCAGCGCCGACGCCGGAAGCCGAGGACACCGAAGGCGAGCAGGAGGAGGGCGGCGCGTGAGGGCTCTGGCACGACGACGATGACGCCGTGGGTGAGGAAGAGGCTGGTATCCCACTGAAGGCCGGAGGTGAGGGGGAAGAGCAGGAGGTCCTGGCCGGTTTCGGTGCCGTTTTGATAACGTGCGCCGACATTGAAGCTGTTGTTGGTGAGGCCGATGAGGGTGCTCCAGTCGAGGAAGTTGAAGACATCGCCAAACTGGCCGGTGTAGCCATTGAAGGAGGTGATGGTGATGCCGCCGGTGGCATTGAGCGTGAGGCCACCGGAGATGCTGAGGAGGTCGTGATTGCTGCCTGCGCCGGTGAGGTAGGAGGCGAAATCGGTGGGGATGCTGTTGACCCAGGTTGTCTGATCGCCGCCGTAGAGGGGGAGGGAGGTGGAGGCATTGCGATTGGTGGTGCCGGCCTGAAGCACGGCGCGGTCCACACGGCTGGCGCTGGCGGCTAGGAGGAGATTTCCGGTGATGTTCAGCACGCCGGTCTGGTCGCCCACAGTCCCAGCATTGGCGGCGCTGTTGAGCAAGCTGGAGCCGCCGGGTTTGAGAACGCCGTGGCTGCTGCCGGGGCCGACATTGCTGCCGATGGTGAAGCTGCCGCCTGTGGCGATGAGGCTGCCGGTGCCGGAGATGACTGCATCGGTGGTATAGGAGGAGGCGGTGCGTGCGCTGACATCCAGGCTGGCGCCGCTGCCGAGGTGAAACCAGGCGGCGTCATCCATGCTGCCGTTGTTGACCAAGGCGAGGCTGCCTTCGGCAATGTGGACGTTGCCGGTATTGGTATTGGTGCCTTCCAGGGCGAGGCTGCCTGCGCCGGATTTGGTGAAGGAGCCGGTGCCGGCCAATTCGGCGTCGGCTTTGAAAGTCGCGGTTCGACCCGCATCCACGGCGTAGCTGCGCAGGGCGGGATTGGTGGCGGTGCCGCTGCCATTGAGGGTGATGGTGACGTTTTGGTTGGTCTGGTTTGCCCCGGCGAGGTTTTGAAGGGTGCCGCCCTGCCAGTTCCAGGTGGCGGTGCCTTTGCCCTGGCTGAGATCCATGAAACGGAAGATGGCGCTGGCGGACTGGGTGATGGTGCCCCAGGTGCTGGAGTTCATGTTATCGGTGCCGCTGGAGTAGTTGGTATCGGCCATGCGGATGGTGGTGGCCTCGACGAGACCGGTGCCGTAGGTCAGGGAGCCACGCGCCCAGCCTGTGGTGGTATTGGCCCCGCCGATGCGGCCGAGGATGAGGAGATTGATTTTCAGATCCACGCCCGCAGCTCCCGTGAGGTCCAGGGAGGAGAGATTGTTGGTACCGGTGCCGACGGCGTCATTGTCGCCGATGAAAAGATTGGCCCCGGTACTGCCGCCCTGCTGACCGCGAAGGGTCACGGAGCCGCCGCTGCCGATGGTGACGGTGCCGGAGGAACGGGCGCCGCCGATGATGAAGGTATCCGTATTGAGGGTGGTGGTGCCGGTGCCGAGGCTGATGGTGGAGGGGGTGCCGGAATTGACCACGGAGGCCGGGCTGTTGCCGAGGATGATCTTGCCTGCGGTGACGTTGTTGAGGGTGTTGGAAAGCTGCAGGGTGCCACGGGTGAGCATGGAGTTTGGCGTGGGAATCTGGCCGTAGAAGGTGCCGAGCTCCAGGCTGCTGACATTGATGTTCACGGCGCTGGCGTTGCGCAGGTCCACCGTGCCGGTGGTGATGCTGGTGGCGACGCCGGCTGTGGTATCGCGGTAGCCGATGAGGATGAAGTCATCGCCTTCGCCGCTGCCGATGTTTACGACGCCGCCATTGACGGTGAGGGTGCCGGTGACGCCGGTGGTATTGGCCCCAGGATTGCCATAGGCCCCGCCGACGACGAGCTGCTGCACATTGAGCCCGCTTTGAACGATGGAGCTGACGGTGGTGCCCACGCCGGTTCCGGCGAGGTAAAGGGCCTCCATCGTATTGGGGGCGATGGTTTGGAAATTCAGTGCGCCTTCCTTCACGAGGGTGGTGCCGGTGTAAGTGGGGGCGCTGGAAAGGGTGAGGGTGCCGGTGCCGACTTTCGTCAGACCGCCTGCGCCGCCGTTGCCAATGGCCCCAGCGAGGGTCACGTCATTGCTGCCGACATCCAGGACGCTGCCTGCGGTGAGGACATTTCCCCCGACGCTGGTGATGCCCGCGCTGCCGGGCGTGAGGTAGACGGAGGCCCCGAGCATTTCCACCACGCGGCCGCCTGCGGTGATGTCGGTGGTGTTGCCAGCGGCCCAGCGCAAGGTGCCGCCCGCCATCCGCAGGCTGCCGCTGCCGAGGGTGCCCATGGTTTGGCCAAAGACCAGCACGCCGTCATTGATCGTGGTGGTGCCGGTATAGCTGTTGCTGCCGCCGAGTACCAAGGTGCCTGTGCCGGACTTGGTCAGGCTGGTGGCACCGCCATTGTCAGCGATCCCTGCATTGAGCGTCAGCGTGGCTCCAGAGGCTGCGGCATGGGAGGAGGTGACAAAGACCACGAGCTCATCCGCCGTGCCTGCACTGGTGCCCGCCTGGATCTGGGCGAAGCCGTCCAGAGTCGCGTCATTGTCCGTGGTGCCTGCGCTGAAAAGCAGGGCCCCGCTGGTCAGTAGCAGATTGCCCGTGCCAGTGAGGGCTAGGGGTGTGGTGCCGCTGCTGTTGAGGAGGCGGAGCGCGTTCAGCGTCTTGCCAGTGAGGCCTGTGGCACTGGTGCCCAGGCTGACATTGGCATCGGTACCGGCGGCTGCGAAGTCGGTGGCGTACTCAGTATCCGCCAGCGGTCGCAGGCCGAGGCCGGTGGCATAAGTGAGGAAGGAATTGCCGACACCGGTGCTGCTGTTTTCTCCCAGGCCATAGGGCAGGATTTTCAGGTTGGTGACGCTGGAGGTTTGCAGGGCGGAGGTGGTGGTGCCGACGAGTGCGCCTGTGATGGCGGTGGTATTGGTGAAGAGCAGGCGAGTGGCCACGGCGCTGGCGCTGGCGGTACCGGCCAGGTTGACGCCCCTAACTAAAAGTGTGGAACCGTTGCTGCGGGAGAAGGATGGGTTGCCCGCGCCAAAGGTGAGTGTGGCGAGCGCGGCGTTGTTGGTGACGGAGGGGACCACGGTGTTGTCGAGCGTGATCGTGTTGGCGCCGCCCGCGAGGCTGAGAGTGCCTGCGGTTTCACCGCGTGTGCCATTGACGGTGCTGGAGACCTGCAGGCCATTGCCGCTGGTGCCTTCCAGGATCACTGCCGCGTTGTTGTTCAGCTTGTTCGTGGCAGCAGACTGATTTTGCACTGAAACAAAGCTGCCGCCGCGCAGGCGGAGCTGGCTCAGCGAGATGAAGCCATCACCACCGCCCGTGACTGAAACCGTGCCGCCCTGCACTGTCAGGGCACCGGTGAAGGCATGCGGATTTGTGGCGAGGGTGAGGGTGCGGTCTCCGCGCTTCAAGATGTCGCCGCTGCCCGTGAAGACCCCGTAAAAGGTCGAGTCCGCAGTCTGGTTCAGGGTGATCTGGCCATTGGTTCCCAGCCGTACTTCGCCAGGGCCCACGGTCAGGTAGGTGTTGTCGGCATTGCCGCCACCGGAAAGGTTTCCCACGCCCTCTTTGCCACCATTGACGTCCAGCAATGCACCGCTGGAGGTCATGTTGCCGCCGGTGGCGAGGACGGTGTTGCGGTAGTCGCTGATGGCGTTGCCACCGGAGACTTTCACATTGCCCTGAATGTAGAGATTGCCGGAGTAGCTGTTGCTGCCTGAAAGCTCGATGACGCCGCTGCCGGCGAGCGTGACATGCTGGGTGGAGGTAAGGTAGGTGTTGTTGCCGCCCAGGTTGGCCGAGACATTCAGGGTGCTGCCGGAATGGTTGGTGAGGATGAGTTCGTTGGTGGCGTTGTTGACGCTGTTTTGCGTTAGGATCTGCCCGCCGCCGATCTCGGTGCTGGCTGTCACATTTTCACTCACCATGAGCGCGCCGGAGGTCAGCGTCAGTGCTCGGGCGTGGTTGTCGATCATGAGGGCTCCGCCTGCGGTGGAATCGAGGATGAGCGAGGCGACGGAGGGTGTGACCAGGGTGCCGGTGGAGGCACCGTTCAGAATGATGTTGTCCGTCGCGGTCCACAGGCTCTTGTCGTTTTGAATCGTTCCGGCCAGGGCGACGATTTCGTTTGAACCGTTGCGGGTGGCCCAGCGCGAACCGTTGTAGGTGGCCCATCCGCCGAGGAAACCAGCCGCATTGTTGGCAGCGCCGCCGCCGACCACCAGCCGGGCTTTCGCCGGGTCATTGCTGCGGATGTCCACCGCACCTGTGATGATGCTGCGGGTGAGGCCGCCCGTGAGGGTGAAGGTGAGGTCCTGGCCGCCATTGCTGACCAGGGAGAGCACGCTGCTGCCATTGGTGATGGCGAGTGCGCTGGTGGTCTCTGCGGTGGCCGCGCCGCTGTTGCCGCGCAGTTCAAGAAGGCCACCGCGCAGGGTGGTCGCGGCGCTGTTGCTCAGCTTGTTGTCACCATTGTTCAGGCTGTAATCGAGGATGAGTTCCCCGCGATCAATGAAGGTGCTGCCGGTGTAGGTATTAACTCCCTGCATGACCATGGTGCCGATGGACTGCTTGGTGAGCGAGCGTGCCGTGGCGTCGCCATTGGCAATGCCCACGGTGACCAGGAGATCCACTTCGGAAGCCGTTTCGTTGACGATGAAGGAACGGTTGGCATTGAGGGAAAGTGTGGCGTCAAAGCCCCCGCCTGTGGAGGTGATCACCCCGCCGTCGCTGGTGGCGTGGACGTAAAGGGTGGAGACTCGGTAGTTCACGGCCTCCGTCTGATTGTCGAGCGTCAGGGTGCCGAAGCCATTGGAGCCTGCCGCACCGCTGGCCTGGCCGAAAATGACCTGGCTGTTGGCGGTATTCGTTTCCTTGATGATGGCCTCGCCATTTAGAATGCGCAGAGTGCCGGTGAAGCTGTTGGCGCCGGAGAGGATCAATGAGCCGGGGCCGTCTTTGACAATGCTGCCGGCACCGGAAACAACGCCGGAAATTTCAGGGCTGAGGCCAGCGGCTGTGGTGAAGGTGAGCGCGCCGGTGGTGCTGATGGCGCCGAAGGAAACGCTGCCTGTGTTGCTGATGTTCAGCGTGCGATTGGCCGTGGAGGTGATCGGTCCGGTGACGGCAAAACCTCCGGTGCCGGTGATGTTCAGCGTCTGGCTGGCAGTCGCCCCCAGGGTGACATTGCCTGCGACGGTGAAGACAGCGCTGCTCAGGTTGCTCCAGGTCTGGTTGCTGTTGATGGTGAGGCCGGAATTGATCACATGAGCGCCGGCTCCTGCCTCCACGCTCAGTCCGCCAGTGCCGAGGGTCAGCACATGATCATTGAGGGTGCCCAGCGTGATGGCGGTGCCTGAGTTGCCATTGAAGAGGAGCCCTTGCAGGGAAGTCGCCGCCCCCAGTGTGGCGATCTGGTTGGGCACAGGTGTATTCGCATTGAAGATTGCCACATCTGCGCTGCCGGGGATGGCCGTGGCTGCGGTGCTGTGGCCGAGATTGGTCCACCAGTTTCCCAAGGTCTGGAAGGATGTGTCCACATCGCCGCCCCAGTATAAATTGATCCCGAAACCGGGAATGGGAAGTCCGATAAGAATCAGAAAAGTAGCAAAATAGCGACGCAGCATCATGGGGGGCAGGGACGATGGAAATACGGGATTTGTGCCCTAGACTACATTTTTTCCGCATTCAACCCTAGTGTGAGGTTTCAGAAGTTGCCTATTTTTCAAACGGCGTCTTCAAATTCAGCGGCCCGATGAAGAAACGGGTTTGGACAACAGACCGAAGATGCTCAAGGGCCCTGGTTCCTGGCTGAGGCATTTCCGAGGAAACCCCTCAGGTCAACCCTTCAGGATTGAGGCTTTTGGTTGAAAATAACCTCTATGCCATCAGCTTTCAGGACTGAATTGGCAG
>DMMK01000591.1 GCA_003453085.1 Verrucomicrobiales bacterium | reverse complement strand
TACTACCAGCCCGAGGCCTACATCCCGCGCACGGACACTTACATCGAGAAGGACAGCAGCATCAATGACGAGATCGAGCGCCTGCGCCTTTCCACCATGGGTGCGCTCATCACCCGCAAGGACGTCGTCGTCATCGCCAGCGTCTCCTGCATCTACGGCTTGGGCTCGCCCGAAGATTACGAAGGCATGATGGTGCCCGTGCACGTGGGCCAGCAGATGAGCCGGGAAACCTTTCTCACCAAGCTGGTGGACATGCTCTATGAGCGCAATGACATCCAACTCAAACGCGGCACCTTTCGTGCCCGGGGAGACGTCGTGGAAATCGTGCCCGCTTACCTGGATAGCGAAGCCATCCGCGTAGAGTTCTTTGGTGATGAAGTGGACCGCATCAGCGCCGTGGACATCCTCACCGGCACGGTCACCCTGAAGATGCCGAACTACACCATCTTCCCCGCCAAGCAGTTCGTCACGCCTAACGACAAGTTAAAAAAAGCCGTCGTGAAGATCCGTGATGAGATGGAAGCCTGTGTGGCCAAGTTTGAAAAGGAGGGCAAGCTCCTCGAGGCCCAGCGCCTGAAAATGCGCACGGAGCACGACATCGAAATGATGCAGGAAATGGGTTTCTGCCAGGGCATCGAAAACTACAGCCGCCACCTCACGGGCCGTGTCCCAGGCGCCACACCGGGCACCCTGCTGGATTTCTTCCCCGATGACTTCCTCTGCCTGGTGGATGAGAGCCACGCCACCATCCCCCAGATCGGCGGTATGTATGAGGGGGACCGCTCCCGCAAGACCGTCCTCGTGGAGCACGGCTTCCGCCTGCCTAGCGCCCTGGACAACCGCCCGCTGAAGTTCCCCGAGTTCATGGATGCGGTGGGCCAGCTCGTCTATGTCAGCGCCACGCCTGCGCGTTTCGAGATCGAAAACAGCGTCGTTGGCAATGACACCTACATCCCGCATAAGCGCGACCGCATTGGCGAAGAAGAAGGCACGCCCGCAGCTTTGCCCGGTCTCGCCGTGCGGGTCAGTGGCAATTCCCAGCCGGTGGAAAAGTTCGATGTCGAAACCAAAGGCAAAGCTCTTGTGGTGGAGCAGATCATCCGCCCCACCGGCTTGCTGGACCCCGTCATCACCATCAAGCCGCTCAAAGGCCAGATCGATGAAACCATGGAGCTCTGTCGCCAGCGCATTGAAAGAGGTGAGCGTGTCTTGGTGACCACTCTCACCAAACGAACCGCCGAAGACCTCACCGACTACCTGCGCAATCTCGATTTCAGAGTCCGTTACCTGCACAGTGACATTGATGCCATTGAGCGTGTGGAGATCCTGCGTTCTCTGCGCAAAGGCGACTGCGATGTGCTCGTGGGCATCAACCTCCTGCGTGAAGGCCTGGACCTGCCGGAGGTCAGTCTCGTTTGCATTCTCGATGCGGACAAAGAAGGCTTCCTGCGCAGTGAAACCTCCCTCATCCAGACTGCTGGCCGAGCTGCCCGCCACGTCGCAGGGGAAGTTGTTTTGTTTGCTGACATCGAGACCCAGAGTATCCGTTCCCTGCTCAGCATCAGCGGTTACCGCCGTCAGGTGCAGATGGACCATAACGAAAAGTATGGCATCACTCCGCAGACCGTTCGCCGGGGCGTGCAAGAGTCTCTGCAAACGCTGGGCAAGGCCAAGGAGGTGGAAGACAACGTCCTGCGTGAAGCTGGTGGTGACTTCGCCGTCATTGATGTCATTCGTGAGCTGGAAGGTGAAATGGCCGAAGTCGCCACCAAGCTGGAATTCGAACGCGCCGCTCTTCTGCGCGACCAGATCCGCGAACTCAAGAAACAGGCGGGACTCAATCCCGATGAAGGCGGCGTGCTGCCGAAGACCAAAAAAGTCCTTTACGGCAAACCGAAACGCGGAGGCAAGAAAGGCAAGTGAGTGCGGTGGGGTTAAATCTCGTTGTGATTCGCTGTGCGGATTTGGAGCGATCTTCCTTGTTCTATCATTTGTTGGGCCTGAGCTTTGTGAAGCATCGTCATGGGCAAGGGCCTGAGCACTTGTCTGCCGAAGTCGGGGGCGTTGTCTTCGAACTCTACCCGCAGACTGCTGAAGGGTCGACCACCCGTGGCGTTCGTCTCGGATTTGAGGTGTTATCTCTTGAAAATCTCATCACCGCCCTTGATGCCTGGCCAGGCTCTGTGATTTCACCTCCTCAAGATTCGCTCTGGGGCCGTCGCGCGGTCATAACTGATCCAGATGGCCATCGTGTGGAGCTGGTGGAAGCTCTGGCCTAAAAATAAGGCCACCTCGGCAGGAGGTCCATGAGCCCCTGTTTCGAAGGGGCTAAAGAAGCATTATGAAAAAAACATTTGCCAGTGTAACAGTTGTGCTGTTACACTAAATACACGCAGCCGCTATGCTTCCTTTTTCACTCCAGCTCCAAGATGGCATTCCCGTGTCGGACCAGATTCTTCTGGCGGTGCGGAAGGCGATGCTGACGGGGCAGATGCGGGCGGGTGACGAGTTCCCCAGCGTGCGGACGCTGAGCCAGGAGCTGCGCATCAGCCCGACAACGGCGCACAAGGTGGTGCTTCAGCTGAAGTCGGCCGGGTGGCTGGCCTCACGCCCCGGCATCGGCATGGTGGTGACGGTGCCTGAGCAACCCGGGGTGGCAGATCGGCTGGCGCAGATCACTCCGCAATGCCGGGCACTGCTACAGGAGGCGGCCGAACTGAATCTTTCCCCTGAGCAGGTTCTCAAACATCTGCGCAGTCTCATTTCAACCGAACCGAAGCCATGATCGAGATTCACGAACTCCACAAACGCTTCCGCAAGACGGAAGCCGTCGCCGGTTTAAATCTGTCTGTGCCAGAAGGACAGGTGACGGCCTTTTTAGGGCCGAATGGCGCTGGGAAAAGCACGACGATCAAGTGCCTGCTGAATTTGCACCGGCCCGATCAAGGAAACATCGCGGTGCTGGGCGTGGATTCGCGGCGGCTGGGTCCAGCGCAGTTCGCACAGTTGGGCTACGTTTCGGAAAACATGGAGCTGCCGCTGTGGATGACGGTGGGGCAGTTTCTGGATTATTGCCGTCCGCTGTACCCGCAGTGGGACCGTGCCTTTGAGCGGCAGCTTCTGCATCAGTTTGAGCTGCCTGTGCAGACAAAACTGAAGGACCTTTCGCGCGGCATGCGGATGAAGGCGGCGCTGCTGAGCAGCCTGGCCTATCGGCCCAAACTGGTGGTCCTGGACGAGCCTTTCAGCGGGCTGGATCCGCTGGTGCGGGATGAGTTCATCCGTGGTTTGCTGGAGCTGACTGAGCAGGAGGGATGGACGGTGTTTGTCTCCTCGCATGACATTGAGGAAGTGCAGCGGCTGGCGGATCGCATCGCTATCATCCATCGTGGCAGTCTGGCGCTGGCAGAGAGCCGGGAGTCCCTCCAGGCGCGGTTTCGTGCGGTGGAGCTGGTGCTGCCGGAGGCGGTGCAGGTGCCCACCACGCTGCCCGTGGACTGGATGCATGCAGAGCAGGCTGGCCGCACGCTACGGTTCATCACCAGCCGGTTTCAGGAAGAGGCGGCGCTTGGTGTTGTGGTGCAGCAGGTGTTTCCGGGGGTGCATCATCAGGAAGCGCGGGCCATGAGCCTGCGTGAGATCTTTGTTTCGCTGGCCCGTGCCTACCGTCTGGAGGCCAAATCATGAATCTGGCTATCCATCATTTAAAAAAGGAGACGCGCTGCATCCAGGGGCGGTGGTGCTTTTGGTTAGGCCTTCTGGGGCTGGACCTGGCAGTGCAGCTGGAGTGGCTGATGCCGATGCAGGGTTATGAAAATGGGCGGGCGCTCTACTGGTGGCTCCATGTGACGGTGCTGGGCACGGCGCTGATGCTGTCGCTGGTGGGCTGCGGGGAGGACCGCCCCTCCAATGAGGCGGCGTTCATTGCCACGCGGCCACTGCCCCGGCGCAGTTACTTCCTGGCGCGGGCACTGCTGGTGGGGTTGTTTTTCATGCTGCCATTGATGCTACAGGAGGGGGCGTATCTGGCACTCTCAGGGCGGTCTTTGCAAGCCATCTGCACGGGCATGGGCTGGAGTGTCGCGGTGACGGGTGCGTGGCTGCTGTGGGCAGTGCCGGGCGCTGCCCTGTGGAAGGCATGGTGGCAGGCGCTGCTGGGGCTGCTCTTGCCGCTGGTGGGTCTGTGGCTC
>DMMK01000714.1 GCA_003453085.1 Verrucomicrobiales bacterium | reverse complement strand
GCGTACTACGGCGCCCTGCAAGATGCGGTGTCTGCCCGCAACAAGTCACTGCAAAGCCAGCTCAGCGCTGCCCAAGAGGTGGAGGGCACGCTCGAAAGCCTGTTCGACATCCTGCGCAGCAACGTGCGCGACCTCTACGGCGAGGTGGACGGCACGCGCGGCATGCTGGCCGCCCAGGGTAACGCCTTCATCGACCAGGCCCTGCCCGCCGCGCGCAAGTCCGGCTACCTGCCCGATTCCGAAAAGCTGGCCGAAGCCATCGCGGCAGCCCGTGGCGGCCTGGACGGCGGAGCCTACACCAGCCAGTTCGCCGCCGACCGCGACCGCCTGGTGCTGGCTGGCAAGCTGTCCGGTCTGGAGAAGATCACCGAGAAGCAGCTGACCGACGCACAGAAGACCGTCAAGGCGCTCGAAACGCAGATCGACCAGGGTGAGCAGACGCTCGACTACTGGAAGCAGCAGATCGAGATCGCCTCGGGCACCTACGACGGCGTCCTGAGCGTGGAGGCCGCGATCCAGCAGCTGCAGACTGCGCTGAACCCGACCACGGGCAAGCCAGGCGGCGCCAACACCGTGGGCGGCGGCAGCACCCCCGCATCTGGCACGGGTGCCATCCCCCGCACCAGCTACGGCGCGGAAGAGGCGCTGGGCAGTTTCGAGAAGTTCAAGGCCTGGTACACGGGCCTCAAGAGCAACGCCGACCCGTCCAAGCTCATGGGCACCGGGTACGAGGTGCCCGACTGGCTCAAGGTGAGCAACTTCGGCGCCGACAGCTACGACGACAAAGACCTGTTCGGCAGCTACCTGTTCTTCAAGAACAACCCGCAGTACGCGCAGGACTACCAGCAGATCATCGACACCGGCCGCTCCAGCTACGCCACAGACGGCTCCACGCTGCAGCGCACGGACCTGTCCAAGCTGCCGCCGGAAGTGGCCCAGTACTACAAGGACAACCCGGACGCTCTGAAGACAGCCGAAGGGTTTGGCCTGGACCCAACGCTGGCGCTGCAGCTGTACCAAAAGGGCGGCGGCCAGTTCGGCATCAACCAGTACGGCACCAACTTCACCGAGTGGCTGAAGGACAACATGTGGACCCCGGACGGGGTGAAGTCGAACAACAACGTGCTCGCGCTGGCCCAGATGGGTTACAGCAACTACAACCTGGCGCGCTGGCAGCTTTCGAGCGGCAACATCGTTGACCGTGACGGCACCATCTACACGCCAGACGGCAAGCGGGTGGGGCGCGCGTCGCAAGCGCAGTACGAGGAAATCTACGGCGCAGGCGCAAAGCCGACCGGCGGCAGCCAGGTGGATGCAGGTCGTGAAGACTACCTGAGCACGATCAAGGCCAACACCGATGACCTGATCGCCAAGGGTTGGACAGCGCAGCAGCTCGCTGACGCGCTGGTTGCAACCAACACGTCGCTCAAGGACATCGCGGACGCTTACAACACCACGCCCGAGCAGATCCGAGACAACCTGATCGCTAAGGGCGCCACCAACATCCCCAAGTTCGACATCGGCACCAACTACGTGCCGCGCGACATGCTGGCGTACATCCATGAGGGTGAGGCCGTGGTGCCAAAGGCCTACAACCCGGCGGCCGGCGGCAGTGGTGCGGGCTCCGGGCGCCTGGAGCTGCTTGTGGAGCAACTGCTCGCAAAGGTCGCCAATCTGGAAGCTGCAGCGAACGAAACCGCAGGCAATACCAGGCCACTCCCACAGCTCGGCCGCCAGTTCGACACCGTAACCCAAGGCGGCACCGTGATGCGCAATAAGGCTGTCGCATGAACATCCTTCTCCCCAAGACCGTCACGAACGCCATGATCGGCGCCGGGACCAACATCCCTGCGGTTGACACATCCATCACACCCAATGAGGTGGAGTGGGCCACGGGAGGCACCTTCGCACTGAAGGACCGCCGCACCTGGAATGGGTACTGGTACGAGTGCGTTCAGGTCATCTCCGGGTCGCCTGCCAACACCTACGTGCCAGGCAGCACCAGCGCCGAGGGTTGGTGGCTGAAAGACGAAGGCGCACCCACGAACCGTATGGCGCCGTTCGACAAGTACCTGTTCACGAAGGCCCGGCGCACGGGCTCCGTGGTCTACGAGCTGACGCCCGGTTTCATCAACGGCGCGGCGATCTACGAGATCGAGGGGGACAACCTCGAAATCACCGTCAAGGACGGCGCAACGGACCTGATCACCCCGGTTGACATCGAGCTGTGGGAGCAGGCCCCGGGCCTGTGGGAATACCTGTTCGGCGAGTTGGAGCGCGGCACCTACTACGCGCTCAAGGACATCCCCCTCAACCCAAACGCCAAGATCACGATCACGATCAGCCGCAACAACCCCGCCGTCGAGGCGGCGGTCGGCTTCATCAGCGTGGGCAACTGGAAAACCCTGCTCGCGCCACTCCGGCAGGAGAGCGGCGCGCAGTACGGCGTCGAGATGACAACGCGGGACTACTCGTACCCCACGGAATACAAGGACGGCACCTACATCGATGCGGAAGGGCGCAAGGCCACCGACATCAACCTGTCCTGCGTCATCGCGTCCGAAGAGGCCCCATCGGCAGCGCTGCTGCTTGAGCAGATTCTCGGGAAGGCCGTCGCCATCGAGGTGAGCGAACTTCCCAAGTATTCCCACCTGGCCACGGTGGGCAAAGTCACCGGCTCCGTCCGGAATACCAACTGGCCCACCGCTCAGGTGGACCTGCAAATCAAAGGCAACGTATGACCAGTCCTGTCGCGCCAGATGCGGCGCCGTCCGTGCCGGAGTTCCCGGCGCTTGGCGATCCATCGTTCAACTCCAAGGCCTACACCTGGGGGACGTGGATTCCAACCCTGGTGACCTGGATCACCAACGTGGTGGCCGATGCGTACCAGAACGCGCTGAGTGCGTTCGAGAGTGCGACGGCGTCTGCGAGCAGCGCTGCAACTGCGGCGCTCTCGGCGCAGAACGCGGCAGGTACAGCCAATTTCAAAGGCACCTGGTCGAGCCTTGGGACCATCTCCCTAGCCCCGCCAGCCGCAGCAAGCCACGAGGGCATAACCTGGAATCTTCTCAGCGCCGTGGCAGACGTGTCTCTTGCAGAACCAGGTGTTTCCCCAGTTTGGGAACCACTCAGCACCGTGTTCCCCATCGAGGACGTGAACGCGGCAACCGTCACGATGGTGTCGGGGAACGAATACAACTTCAAGTACGCCGGTGTTATCAGCGCCACCATGCCAGCCATGGTCGAAGGCGCTGCCGTGGTGGTGACGATCACGAACGACCGCCGCGACAACGTGCTGCTGCGTGCCAACCCGGCCGATTCTTTCATGGGCAAGTCGCCCGACGACATCACCCTGCTTACGCCTGGCCGCTGGGCGCTTCGTGTCGTCAACGGTTCCTGGAGGGGCTTCTAAATGCTTTATACATCGGAATTTGACGGCGGCTTGCCGGTTGGCACAACCATGCAATTCGAGGGCATGGGGCCGCCTGAATCGCTTTGGCTGCTGAAAGACGGCCGAACCCTTGCCCGCGCCCTGGCGGAAAACGGCCCGCTGTCGGCAATTTTTCCAGTCGGCAAACTCACGGGTACGCTACGCACGCTGGCGGCCATCCCGACCGCCCCGGCCGTGGCTCTTGCAACGGCAACGCACTTTCTTGCGGCGGCCACGTCGGGCACGACAGGTTTGCAGTATTCGACCGACGGCGCGAGCTGGGCAACGGCGACTATCGGTTCGGCTGCAGTCGTCGGCATCTTGGAGACTGCAACACGTCTGATCATCATCAGTTCTGGTGCAAACGCCCCGCAGGTGTCGGCCAACTTGAGCCCAACCAGCGCATGGTCTAACACTACGAGCGGGCCAGCC
>DMMK01000546.1 GCA_003453085.1 Verrucomicrobiales bacterium | reverse complement strand
GGCCTGCTCAAGCCCCCTTCAGGCGCGACTGTTTTTTGGGGAAGAGCATGCCTTGTACCCATTACGGGCGGTCCAGTGAGAGCCAGTAGCGGCCTTTGCCGGAAGGATGCACGGCAATGATGAACTCTGGGATGGCCGCGAAATGGTATCCGGCATTTGCCAGGGGTTTCCACTCATCGTCAGCCACCCTTCGGGCAGCGAAGTCCGCATCGGTTGCAGCCTTCTCTGATTGGAATTTCGCAAAATCTGCGGGGGCGAACTTAAACGTCCCATGGCCGACATTGGTGTCTAGATCGTGAGAGTCGGCAATGCTGTGGCTAGAGGGGGGAAGGCAGGCGGGAATCCAGCCTTTTTGAATGTCCTCCTGGGCCTCTGCCAAGGTGGAATAACGGCGGGAAACCGTGTCGTAGTCACGACAGCCAGCGGTGCAAAGAGCTGCCAAGGCTGCAAGCAGACTGAGAAAAAACTTTGGGGGAGACATGTTCATGGACAGAATCTATCAGACCTTGCGCCGCACAATCCTCAGCGAATAGATGCCGGAGGTTTTTTCTGACAGACGTCTCGGTTCTTTATCTGTCTCGGTCGGATCGTAGATGAGGTAATCCTGGCCTTCCTTGCCCACCACGATGACCCAGTGGGGGATGCCCATGGGCAGGAAGAATTTCACCACCGAATACTGCCCCGCCTCCAGGGCTCGGTCCATCGCTTCATGGGAGGGGCTGCTGAGAACATTCACCTCGATGCGTTGGTCAAAAATCTTGGCGATGGCAGACCACACCAGCCAGCCTTGGTCCGTGTAGCCGCCATTTTCGGCCAGAGCCCGGTTCAGGGTGGGGGGATCGGTCGTCTCTCCGAGATACTGGGCGGCACTGGCCACGCTGCACATTGCGCAGCCCACGCTCTTGATCGTCTCGGAAGTGCGGCCCAGCTTTTCAGCGCCCCAGCGCGGATCATTTTGCCGGAAGTGTGCGGCCTCGGCCGGCAAGCGGATGGACAGAGTCCGCCCACCCCGCGCTGCGATGTGTGGGACCGATCGTGTCTTCCACCACACATAGCCACACAGCCCCGCGCCGCCGACGAGGAGGGTCAGAAATGCAATGAGGATGAGGCGTTTCATGAGAACAATTGTTAAACCTCTATCACCCAACGGTGAATGAAATCGACGTTTGAATAGTTTGGATACCCTTGGGGATTGGCGACGATGCGGGTTTCACCGATGAAGTAATCGCTGTTGTGGTGGATGTGGCCATGGACCCAAAGGGCTGGCTGATGTTTTTCGATGAAGCTGTCCAGATGGGAGGCATACGCGCAACTGACGAGTTCGCTGCGGCGATGTTCCTGCAATGACAAGGCCGATGGTGCGTGGTGAGTGACGATGATGCAGCGGCGGGGATCGTGCGTGGAAAGGAATGCCTCCATGCCTTGCACGGATTTCACATGGATGGCGCGGGTATCCCGTGGTGAAAGCTTGCGGTAGCCTTGCTGAGAGGTGCGAATGCGCTTGTAGTCGTTCATCCGGTCACCTGCTTCGACGGCACCATCCGTCCATTCACCTTGCAGGGCCATGTCTGTCCAGAGCGTGCAGCCATAGATGTGCCATCCGGCCACTTCAAAGGCATCGTTTTCCAACACATGAATGTTTGAGCCTACCGTCTGCTCTTTCAGGCGCTCGGTCACTCGGGGCAGCTTGTCGCCATAAAACTCGTGGTTGCCGCAGACATATGCGGTCGGATGTCGCCCGTGAATTCACGAATCCAGGGCAGGGCGTTCTGCTTTGTGGCGATGTCCCCGGCGAGGAGGATCAGGTCACAATCCTCGCGAGGAATTTCGGTGGCTCCGAATTCCTGATGGAGATCGCTGAGGATGCGTATGCGCATGGGAAACGTTGACTTTTCAGCAGACGCTGTTCGGCGTGGAGCAAGGAACTGCCGATCTCCATGTTCAAGATGAATTCAGTTGCCTGAGGACTCTCGTTTTGCTTCTCGTGGCCTACGGTCTGGCAGGCAGGAGTGCCCGCCTCACTTTAGGTGGCAGACGATTTCGCTTTCCGTCCAAAGAAGCGTCTCCAAGCCAGGGCGAAACCGGTCCAGACCAGGAGAGCGGCGGAGAGGCTACAAAGGGCGGCGAGGGTTTGACCCAGGAAACCGAAGAGCTCGCCGGTATGGAGATAACGTGAGTACATGCGCAGGCGACGGCCCAGATTTTGCCGGGTGATGTCATCGGGGCTTGGAAGCACTTTTTGTTGGGCGGTGTCGAGATTCAGCATGGTGCGCAGATGCACCTGCCCCCGGCCGCCACGATCCACCATGACAGGGAAGGGATCGCCTGCTTTTTGAGGCATACGCAGGCTGAGGCTGGCCCAACCAGGAGTTTGTTCACGCGCCTGCTGCAGAAGTGGCGCGAGGCCGGTGAACGAAACGGGGGCACTGGCCATTTGGGGTCTGCCTTCACCACGAGGGCCGCCTTCACCACGCGGACTTCTTTGCGCCATGCCAGCACCGGGGGCTGCGCCGGGGCCGCTGGCTTGGCGGGTGCGGGGTGGTGGGGGTTCATTGCCGGTGGCGCGGAAGAGGAGGTTGTTGGCCCAGGTGTAGGACATGATCACTCCGGTGAGGATGATGAAGAGCATGGGGATGGCGCTCCAGAAACCGAAGACGTTGTGCCAGTTCCAATCGCGGGCGCGGCCTTTGAGCTTGCGGTTAAAGAGGAGGACGGCGCGCACGTTGGTCCAGCGCCAGTGGCGAGGCCACCAGAGGTAAATACCGCTGGCCAGCAGGATGCCAAAAATGAGGGTGCCCGCACCTGTGATGGCCTTGCCCACTTCACGTGGCAGGCCGGTGCCGGTGAGGAAGCGATGCCAGTCGGTGGCAGCATGGAAAAAGTCATGCCAGGTGTGATTGCCCTCGCCCAGAAATTCGCCGGTGTAGGGGTTGGCAAAATAGGTGCCTTCGCGGCC
>DMMK01000743.1 GCA_003453085.1 Verrucomicrobiales bacterium | reverse complement strand
GCTTGACGCCGACAGAGGCGAAGGCAGCGACGATCTGATCCACCGCATCCAGATACCCGGAGAGGTCGGTGGCGATCTCGTTGGATTTCGGCAATTCGCTTGTGTAGCGATCAAAAGCCAGATTGTACACGGCGGGGAGGCCCATACCGCGCTCAGCAGCCAGCTTGCGGGAATCCGCAATCTTGGTCTTCAGCTTGGCCTGGAACTCGGTGTCCGTGGTCGGCTTGGACTGGGTCTCCGCCTGCATGGTGTTGAGCACCAGGGTGAGCTTGCTGGAGATGTCGGTGAATTCCTTCACCTTGCCCTGCTTGATCTCCAGATTTTCGGGAGTGGGAGCCAGGACGGCGCTTTTCAGCGAAGCGAGGCTGTTATTGACCGTGTCAAACTGCTCCAGGGTGGTGCTGTAGCTTGAGTAAGCGGAGAAGAGCATGTAGCCCAGACCTGCCGCGCCGGCTGCCGTGATGCCAAGGATGGCCGCTGGCAATTTGTTTTGTTGGATCCAACTCATCAGTTTGTGAATTTGATGGGCTGCTGAAGGGGCAGCTTGATGTTAAATTTATAGGCGTAGCGGTCTTCTTCGACACCGCTTTCGGCGCTCACGTAATTGGCGCGTTTTTCTTCGAACTTCTCCGCGGAGAAGTAGCTCATCTTGGCCAGGGCGCTGGCAAAGCGATAGACAACCTGTTCACCCTCATCGTTTTTACGATACAGCCCCTGAAGGCGGAGTTCGTAAACGGGCTTACCAGGAACGACCTTGATGTTGGAATCCACGGCGCTCTCCTCCTGCCCGAAGAGGGCGGGGGTGATGGGCTTGCCATCTTTCAGGGGCTCCACGACGGTGAGCCAGATGAGGTCGTTGTCGAAGGCGTTGTTGATGGCGGTCAGCATGCGCACCCAATAGGCGCGGTCGCCAACGGCCTCAGCCAGAGGTGTGACCAGCGAGATGGACTGGGCGAGCAGGGCGTCCTGCTGCTTGATCTGATTGGTCAGCGCCATGAGCCGGTTGTTTTCCTGCTGCATGGTGGACAGCTGCTCCTGGGTGACGCGCTCGGCATTCTGGAAATACAGCATGCCAGCACCGAGGGCGGACCAGAGACAGACGCCAGCGATGACGAGGGCAGGAGCGCGACGCTTGGCATCGCGGGCATTGGCCACGACTTCCGGCACCAGTTCAATTTCCGATGGGCAGCCACCGGCGGAGCGAAGACCGAGGCCGACGAGCTCCGAAAGGAAAGGGGCGTCTGCGGCAGCCGCTTCGGCATTGACGCTGCGGTCCACCTGCACACCGCGCAGAGGGTTGAAAATTTCAACCGGCAGCTTGAGCTTTTCCTCAAGGAACAGGGTCATGTTGCCAAGAAGGGCACCACCGCCGCAGACGAAGATGCGCTTCGGCTGGGAACCGCCCTGCTGGGTGCGGTAATAATTGATGGTGCGCATGATCTCACCGTGGAGACGGGTGGCGGCATTGCGGATCACCTTAGAGAGCGCGGCAATGGCGGGATCGGAATGTTCCTCCACCGCGCCGCCCTGGGCGACGAAACCAACAGCGACTTTCTGCTGTTCGGCCTCGCCGAAGCTGATGCTGAATTCCTTGGCAATCGCGTTGGTGATGGCAGCACCGCCAACGAGGACATTGCGGGTGAAGAAGCGGCCGTCTTCAACAAAAACGAGGTTGGTGGAACGGGCACCGAGATCAATGATCACGGCAGGCTCATCAACGTCCGGGTAGCTGTAGCGGAAGGCATTGAAAAGGGCGAGCGGCGCGAGGTCCACACAGTTGGTCTTCAGACCAGCCTCTACAATGGTGTCATTGGTCTCGTTGAGGGAATCCGACTTGATGGCGACGATGATCACCTCAGTTTCGCCCAATTCGGAGACGACTTCGTAGTCCCAGATGACCTCATTGATCGGGAAGGGAACGTTTTGGCGGGCCTCGAACTCGACGATCTGGTCCATGCGGTCGCCCTGGACAGGCGGCAGCTTGACGAAGCGCGAGAAGACGGTGTGGCCTGCGACGGCGTAGTTGACGGAGTTGCCTTTAAGCTTAAGACGGGAGGCAATTTCTTGCACACCGACCTTGAGCTGGGGGATTCTCGAGGCGTCCACCGTTGGATCGCCGCTCATGTCGAGAAACTCGTACTTTTTCAGCACAAGATCGCCCCCGGATTTGCTAAAAATGGCACCTGACAATCTCTGAGAGCCGAGATTCAGGACCGCTATGCTTTTGCTGTCTGCCATGCTGTTTGTTTTTAAAACGTACCGTATGCGTGAGGAAATGGCCGCAGCAGATTACTGCTTCTTGGCACTCACATCGTAGTCGCCCCAGAGGATGCCGAAGGGCGTTTCCGTCTTGGAGAGCATCACACTATCATTGATGGAAAGATTGTCGGTTTTCTCCCACCAAGCAGTGCCGGTGACGCTGGAGTCTCCACCGACGCGCTGGCCAGAGACGAGGATTTCATATCCCCAAGCCCGGATATCGGCGGAGGTAAAGCCGTCTTTCTGAAGCAGACGGCGCAGAGTGGCTGGCGTGACATAGGCCAAGGCGTGGCAATCTTGCCCCTCAGGAATGTCCACATAGTTGAAGGTGCCTTTCACCACTTCATTTTTTCCATCTTTGGTCTGGGCATTGAGACCAATGTAAAAACTCACGGTCATGGACTCCAGGCTGGCATTGCGACCCGCCGAGGAAGGCAACTTGATCTTAAAAGGCATGTCCACTTCCAGCCAATCCTTTGGACGCCAGCGCTTCTCACCCACATTGCTCGCAGAGAACTGAGGGGTCTGGATGGGATTGATCGCCAGCTTTCCGCTATCCACTTTGACGGCTGGAGCCTGAGCGCTGGCTGCGCTGATACCGAACGCGAGGGTGGCGAGAGCAATGTAGATTTTCATCATGAGGGGGGAGGAAGGTGGCCCTTGGAGGCCCGCCGGAGAGGCGGTGTCACAATCGGGATTTTTTATTTTTATCCGCAAAGGGCCTCAGGCAGCAAGACACGATTTTCGGAAACGACGAAAAATTAGATCAAAAGGCACAAAATCCCGTCTCAAGCCTCTCAGAGATGACAAAGCCGGGGCTTTTGCATTGACGGAAAGGGCCTTGTGACGGGATTTCGGCCGCTTTCGAAGCTCTTTTAAGGACTTATTTGTCGTTATTTT
>DMMK01000307.1 GCA_003453085.1 Verrucomicrobiales bacterium | reverse complement strand
TTCTCATGGCCACCCATGATGCCCAGGTGGCAGCGGTGGCAAAACAAACCCTCCGGATGAAGGATGGCCGGGTGGTGGAATGAAAAGCGCGATTCTGCCCATGGACCGCTTTTCCTTGTTTCGTCGTTTTATCCTCCGACCGATGTTGGCCGAGCCTGTGCGCACGGCCCTGACAGCCCTCGGAGTGATGTTGGGCGTGGGGGTGATGCTGGCCATCCAGTTGGCCAATAGCGGTTCGCTGCGTGGTTTTTCGGCGGCACTGGATGCGGTGTCTGGCAAGGCTGCCTTGGAGATCACCTCGGCACCGATGGGCGTGGATGAAACCCTGCTGCCTGGCCTGTCTTGGCTGCGTGAGTTTGGTATCGCGACCCCCGTGATCGAGTCCGATGTCATGGCGGTTGCTGGAGAAAGTCGTGAGATGCTACGGATCATCGGCGTGGATGCCATGCGTGATCCTGCGCTGCGTGACTATGCCGTTTCTGAAGGGAGATCAGGCACAGCCACTGGGATGGAACTCATGGCGCTGCTAGGGAAGCCTGATTCGCTTCTCCTCACCCGCACCTTTGCGCAGCGTCATCAGCTCAAACAGGGCGATTCGCTAAAGCTGCTGGTGGGAGATCGTGAGCGGCAGTGCACCATTTCGGCGATTTTAGGGGCAGGGGAGGCTGATGGTAAAAAGGGGCCCCAGTCTGCCCCGGCGGCGCAGTCTTTGGCCATCCTGGACATCGCGAATGCCCAGGTGACCCTGCTGACACCTGGGCGCATTGATCGCATCGAGCTTCGCCTGCATGAGGGAGCCAAGGTGGAGGATGCCGAACAAGAAGTGAAACAACGGCTTGGGGTGGGTCTTTCTGTTTCGCGACCCCAGCGCCGCAGTGCCGCTGTGGAAAAGATGCTGGCGGCTTTTCATTTTAATCTCACCATGCTCTCTGGCATCGCCCTCGTGGTGGGGCTGTTCCTGATCTACAACACGGTTTCCGTGGCGGTGATGACCCGGCGGCGGGAGATCGGCATGCTGCGCACATTGGGGGTGACCCAGAGGCAGGTGCTGCGATTGTTTTTGGGGGAGGCGACCCTTCTGGGCCTCATGGGAGCTTTGCTGGGCGTGCCTTTGGCCAAGGTGATGGCCGAGGCGGCCATCGCGCTGACTTCCACCACGGTGGACACGCTCTATGTGGCGACCGCCGCCCAGGTGCCGGCTTTGACTTGGGGGCATTGGGCCATGGCGTTTGGGGCGGCCCTGCCATTGTCCCTGCTGGCGGCGGCGCTGCCTGCACGCGAGGCGGCCCAGGTGACACCGATGGAAGCCATGCGTGAGAGTGGTTCCGCCGCGCAGAGCCACTCGGCTGGATCCAGAAGGAAGTGGGGGCTGTGGCTGCCTGCTGTTCTTTGTCTCATCGTTGGTTATGCTGCGGCAAGGCAGCCCGCTGTGGCAGGTCTGCCCTTGTGGGGTTACTTTGCCTGCCTGTGTGCCATTGCTGGAATGTCCTTGCTGGTGCCGATGGTGCTGCGCGGAACGGCGCAATTGCTGCGCGGGATTTTAGGGCGAGTTTTTGGCATTGAAGGCCGATTGGCAGCTTCGCAAATCCGGGCCTCGACTCATCGCCTTTCGGTTTCTGTCGCAGCCTTGGCGGTGAGCCTGGCTCTAACGGTGGCCATTGCCGTGATGGTGGGCAGCTTTCGGCAGACGGTGCTGTATTGGGTGGATCAAACCCTGGGGGCGGATCTCTATGTGCGTCCAGGTACACCACCGCGCAGCCAAAGCCCGCCGACCTTTTCTGAAGCCACGATCAAAACGCTGCGCGAGCACCCTGCTATGCTGGCCTTTGACGGGTATCGTTCCATGGATCTGCCTTATCAGGACCGTATCATCAAGCTAGGCACGGGTGATTTTGAAGTGCAGATGCAGCATGGACGGATCGCAATGAAGACCCGTGGGGATGCCAAGACAATGATGCGTCAGGCCAAGGATAAGGGTGAGGTCTTCGTCTCGGAAAGTTTTGCGCTACGTTTTGGCGTGAAGGAGGGAGATCTGGTGACACTGCCTACTCCGAAGGGGGATCACGCTTTCCGAATCGCGGCGCAGTTTTATGATTACTCCAATGACAGCGGCACCCTGACCATGGACAAGAGCTTGTTTCAAAATTGGTTCGGCGAGAGTCTGCCCACGCATGTGGCGATGTATCTGAAGCCCGGGACCGATGCTGAGGCGGTGAAGACGGAACTGGTGCAGCAACTCGATGGACGGGGTTTTGTCGCCATCTTCACCAACACCGGATTGCGGCAGGAGGTGCTGCGCATCTTTGACAGCACCTTTGCCATCACTTGGGCGCTGGAAATCATCGCCATCCTGGTGGCGATGGCAGGAGTAGCGGCGACCATGATGACGCTGGTGCTGGAACGGAAAGAGGAGATCCGATTGTTGCGGATTGCCGGGGCAGAGGCTGCCCAGGTGAGGCGCACGATTGTCATCGAGTCGGGGTTGCTGGGCGCGGTCAGCCAGGGGCTGGGGCTGGTGGTGGGCATGCTGCTTTCGCTGGTGCTCATCCATGTGATC
>DMMK01000660.1 GCA_003453085.1 Verrucomicrobiales bacterium | reverse complement strand
GTGCCCAAAGTCAGTGCCACCGGCAGCGCCGTGGCCAATCCCCCGTCCTCCATCGCCGTGCCACGGGTGAACTCCCCCACCATGCCGCGCCTGGGCTACTCCAAGTACCCCTGGAAGACTGACATCATGGCCACGGTCTTTTGGGTGGGCGAACAGCCCACGGAAAACAACCCGACGCCGAACAACAAGAGCTCCTGGGACACGGAATGGGAAAAGAACTTCGGCGGCTACGATGATCCGGATCCCCTCAAACGCGGCAACAATTTCTGCCCGTTGAATTTCACCCCGGGCCTGAATCCTTTCTACATTGCGCTGCCTTACAACGATTGCCTGGACTACTCCACGCACAAGCCGGAAGCCTCCCGCGTGATCCCGTGGTTCAAGCAGCGATTCACCAAGTCCGGCAAGACCGTCCTCCGTGGCACCTGGGTGGCGATCCGTTATGGCAACCGCGTGTGCTACGCCCAGTGGGAAGACTGCGGCCCCTTCGTCACCGACGATCACGAGTATGTCTTTGGCAATGCCAAGCCCAAGAACACCAGCAACCGTGGCGCGGGCATCGATGTCAGCCCGGCCGTGCGTGACTACCTGGGCATGAACAGCAATGGCAAATGCGACTGGCGCTTTGTGGACGTTCACGAAGTCCCCGTGGGTCCCTGGCGCACGCTCGGGAATAACAATCATTTCGTCAAAGCGCAGGTGCAGCAGCAGACCCAGCACAAGGCCGATGTGGCCTCCCGGCTGGAAGAGCTGCGCAAGGCCCGCGATGCCTACTTCAAGCAGAGCGGCAACTCGGATCAGCGGATCCGCTAATTTTCCGGCTGACGTTTGGGAACTCCGGTTCTCTGCGCCGCATAAATCCCCGACGGGCCGCTGACGAAGTAAGCCACAAAGCAGGCCACGCCGAAGTAAACCGAGTAGTGTGCACCGAACAGTTCGATGCCCATAATCGTACAGGCCAGCGGCGTATTTGCCGCCCCGGCAAACACGGCAATGAAACCCAATGCGGCAAAGAGGGCCACTGGTTCCTGCAACAGCAGTCCCAGCACATGGCCCAATGTGGAGCCAATGAAGAACAAGGGCGTCACCTCTCCGCCCTTGAATCCGCTGCCCAAGGTCACCGAGGTCAACAGCGTCTTCCATAGCCAGCTCCAGGGCGTAACGCCCCCTGACTCGAACGAGGACACGATGCTCACCCCGCCTTCACGGATGGCCTCGACCCCCAATCCCAAATAATCCCGCGTCCCCAAAAGGAACACCAGCGCGATGACCACCAGCCCGCCCACGGCTGGCCGCAGCGGCGGGTAACTGACCAGACGGGCCAGCCCACGTTGGATAGCATGAGTGAACCCGGCAAAAAAACGGGCCATGAGGCCAAAGCCCACCGCCGCCAGCCCTGCCTTCAGCAGCAGCACTCCGTCCAAAGAAGCGCGCAAACCGGCCTCCGGGGCCACCTCCAGGTGATACAGCGTGTGATGAATGCCCCAGGCGGTGCAAGTGGCATCTCCCACGATGCTGGCCACCAGCACCGGGATAAGGGCCTCATAATTCACCCGGCCGATGATCAGCACTTCCATGGCAAAAATGGCCCCAGTCAACGGTGTGCCGAAGACTGCACCAAAGCCCGCCGCGATGCCGCACATGAGCATCAGCCGCCGGTTTGGTGCATCCACACGAAACCACCGTGCAAGCAGGCCCGCCAGACTGCCGCCCATCTGCACCGCCGTTCCTTCACGGCCCGCAGAGCCGCCGAACAAATGCGTGACCAACGTGCCCAGCAAAACGAGTGGAGCCATGCGGGCGGGAACCCCGCCGCCAGGCTGATGGATTTCATCAATGAGCAGATTGTTTCCACGTTCGGTGCCTTTCCCAAAACGATGATAAAGCCACCCCACCAGAACGCCCCCGACCGGCAGTCCCCAGAGCAATTCCGGGTGCGCTGCATGCGTCCGAGTCGTCCAGTCCAGCGACCAAAGAAACAGGGCGCTGGCAGAGCCACCCACTAGGCCCACGGGCAACGCCAGCAGCGTCCAGCGTAGCAGCAGGGCCAGATCGCTGAAATGGGAGGACAGGAGGCGCTTCATCACGGAAGCCACACTTTTCCCCGGCCCGGCCCAGGCGTCCAGCGTGGATGTTTGATGTGAGATGCCGCCGTGGACGTCGTTGTGATGCTTCCTGCCTATGAAAGCCTTTCTCTTCTCCTGGTCCCTGATGCTGGTCGGCGTCGCCTCAGCCGCCGAGACCCGCCCCAACATCGTCTTTTTCCTGGTGGATGATCTGGGCCGTCAGGACATCGGCTGTTATGGCAGCTCCTTTTACGAAACTCCCCACGTGGACCGGCTGGCCAAACAAGGTGCCCGCTTCACCGATGCCTATGCCGCCTGTCCAGTGTGCTCCCCCACACGCGCGGCGGTGCAAACCGGACGTTGGCCCCAGCGCACGGGCGTGACCGACTACATCGGCGCAGCCCTGAAACCGGAGCTGTGGAAGCGCAACACCAAGCTGCTGCCCGCCCCCTACAGTGACCGGCTGGCACACGAGGAAGTGACGATGGCCGAGATGCTGAAGTCCGCCGGCTATGCCACCTTTTTTGCCGGCAAATGGCACCTGGGCCCTGAAGGCTGGTGGCCCGAAAACCAGGGTTATGACCACAACCTGGGCGGCGTGGACAAGGGCGGCCCCTATGGACGCGGCAAATACTTCGTGCCCTATGACAACCCACGCATCCCCGATGGCCCGCCCGGCGAACACCTGCCAGACCGCCTCGCCACAGAAACCGGCAAATTCATGGAGGCCAACCGGGACAAGCCCTTCTTTGCCTTCTTCTCCTTTTACTCCGTCCACACACCGCTCCAGTCGCGGCCAGACCTGGAGAAAAAGTATCAGGAAAAACGCCGCCGTCTGGGACTAGAAGCCCGGTGGGGCCGGGAAGACAGCCGGGAGGTGCGTCTCGTCCAGGAACATGCCGTGTATGCAGGCATGGTGGAGGCAATGGACCTAGCCGTCGGCAAGGTGCTGGCCAAACTGGACGAACTGGGCCTCGCTGAAAACACGCTGGTCATCTTCACCTCAGACAATGGCGGCCTCTCCACCAGTGAAGGTTCCCCCACCTCCAACCTGCCCCTGCGCGGCGGCAAAGGCTGGATGTATGAAGGCGGCATCCGCGAGCCCCTCGTCATCCGCTGGCCCGCAGTGCTGAAGGCAGGCACCGTCATCGAGACCCCCGTGTGCAGTCCAGACTACTTCGCCACCGCCCTGGAGGTGGCCCAGGGAAAAACCGCCGCGCAAGTGGATGGCGTGAGCCTGCTTCCCCTCCTCAAAGGTGACAGCCTGCCAGAGCGCGCCCTCTACTGGCACTACCCTCACTACGGCAACCAAGGCGGAGCCCCAGGCGCAGCCATTCGCATGGGCGACTGGAAACTCATCGAATGGTACGAGGACGGCAGGCGGGAGCTCTTCAACCTGCGCGAAGATCTGGGCGAGCAGAAGGACTTGGCCCTCTCAAACCCTGATCAGGTCAACGTCCTGGCAGCCAAACTGGAGGCTTGGCGCAAAGACGTCGGTGCCCTAATGCCCACACCGAACCCCAGCTATGATGCCAGCCAGCCCAGCGGACGGTTGCCAGCCGCTGCGGGCAAGGCAAAGAAGAAGAAAAAGTAAGGCTGCTCGGCCTGCCCCCAAGGGGAAGCCGACCACCTTCACTCACCTTGAGGCATACCTTCCCGAAGTGCGGGGGATATGCGCCAAGGTGAGGAGCTTTCAGACTATTCGGCTGCGGGGGCGGCACTCGCCGGGCTGCCTCCACCACCGGTGGAGACACCCTTTTCAGCCAGCTTCGCCTTCACGGCGGTTTCGATCTCTGTGTAAAGAGCTGCATCCGCTTTCAGGGCTTCCTTGGCGGCATCACGGCCCTGGGCGAGCTGGGTGCCTTTGTAGCTGATCCAGGAACCACGCTTCTGCAGGATGTCGTTTTCCATGGCCAGATCCAGCATGGAGCCGACATTGGAGATGCCCTCGTTGTACATGATGTCGAACTC
>DMMK01000449.1 GCA_003453085.1 Verrucomicrobiales bacterium | reverse complement strand
GGATTTCATCACTCGCGCCGCCGCCGTCAGGGTCTGCTCCGCCTGGGCGGGGGATAGCCAGTCGAGGATGTTGGAAAGGTGCACTAGGTCAGCACTCGCGGCGGGCAGGCTGGCAAGAACATCCAGCATCCGGCCCTGATGCCAGACGATTTCCGCCTGCAGCGGTGCGGTGGATTTCAGCCAGTCATAAGGCCAGCCCGGGGCAAAACGGCCGCCGTACATCTGGTGCAAAAAGGGGTTGGTCGCCGCATCCGCACGGCCCAGCGCCACGCGTGTGCGCCAGGCGAAATGTTCATGGAAGGGCAGACGCGGATTCTGGGTGGCCTCCTGGCCAAAAAGAGCCACCAGGTTGGCCAGGGACATGACCTTCGCCAATGCAGCGTCCAGGCTGGGTTCATGGATGAATTCGCCCCGAGGCAGGGCCTGGCGAAGCATGGCAAAACAGCGTTCATACCGCCCCATGTGGTCTGGCCCATGCTCTGCCACCATTGCCAACGGACCGAAGACATCCGCGGGCAAAGCTACGGCCTCCAACCGATGCGACAGGGCTTCTTCACGCTGCGCTGCTGGCAGAGGCGCATGCCCTAGCAGGCCACATGACACCGAGGCCGTTTCATGCGCGGCGAGATGGGCCTTGAAACGTGCCAGGGCAAGCTGAGCAGGATTCATGTCCACCGCATGAATGCGGGCCAGCGGCAGGCGCGCCAACTGGATCAGCGTTTCACCGCCCGAGGCGATCATGACCACGGTGGCATCAGGTGGCAGGGCAGCGGCCAGCTCCACATCCAGCGCGGGATCTTCCCGCACCTGGGCAAAGGCCAGCGGCAGTCGGGCGGCCTCAAGGGCCCAGGGATCGGCGGGTGGCAGGTCGTGCATGGCAAAGCAGGAGGATAAGGAAGAGCAGCAGACTGGCCAGCAAATCCACGGCATAATGCAGCCGCAGTGCGAGCGTGGCCACCAGCATGAGGACGGAAGGGACCAGCATGGCCCAGAAACGGGTACGGAAGTGCGCCCAGTCCCAGCTCAGCAGCGTGAGGGTGATGAGGACATGCAGGCTGGGAAAGGCATCGTAACGGGCGGCCATCGTCGTGTTGATCTGCTGGTTCCACACGGTGAGAAGCCCCCCTTTGACCGGCTCTGGAAACAGCTCTGGAAAAGCGACGTAGGGAGGCGCAGCAGGATACAGAAGATATCCGACAAACCCGAGGCCAAAGGCGGCAAACAGGTACGCGCTGATCTGCCTGCGCCAGGACGTATCCCGCCACAGCGCATCCAGCAGCGCCCAGTGCAGATAGAGGTGGTAGCTGAGGTAAGCGGCGCTCAGCCCGTCGTTCTCCCACGCGGACAGCCGCCCCTGCCACGCGAGGGCGGGCGATTGCCCAAAGAGGGCAGCATCGGCGGCCAGCAGCTCCTGATGCCGCAGGGGCACTCCCAGGGCCTCCACCACTCTGGAGGCCCCTGCATAAAAGGCCCAAGCGACCCCATAGCTGCCCAGCAGGCGCAGCCAGTCGCCGCCTTGCGTGCGCCCCAACAGAACGGCATAGGCGGCCAACCCGCATGCAATACTTATGGTTAGTCCTGGCAGACCCTTTGTCAGCGCCAGGGCGGTCAGGACGCCGGTGCCGAGAACCAGGAACAGAAGCTCGTGCCAGGCGAGAACGGACCTCATCCCCGAGGCTCCGGTTGTTGCTTCGCACCCAGCGGGCTGCGGCGAAGGCTGCCGATGACGAACTCCTGCACAAAGGCCCAATAGGAGCGGATGAAGGGCGCACCCTGCTCCTTCAGCGGCTGTTTCAGCGCCTCATGCACCTGCGGCAGATGATGCCACGGCACTCCGGGGTAAAGGTGATGCTCTAGGTGGTAATTTTCATTGCACATGAAAAAGCGGACGACGGGATAGGTGCGGATGGTGCGGGTGCCGCGCACGTCATCATCCGCATGCTCCAGCAGCGTGTGCTGGCTCATGCCGCGAATGTTGACCATGGTGTTGATGAAAAGCATGGGGATAAACCAGCCATGCCACAGCCACCGCGCGGGTAGACACTCCAGGGCCAGCCAGGCCAGCAGGACCATGGCCGCCACCTCCGCCAGGATACCCAGCCGATCGCGCCCCGTGCCATGCCTGAAACCGAGCACCGGAATGGCGGTGATGTAGATGGGATAACCGATGAGCAGGCGCAGCCAGTTCATGACAAACACCAGCCATGTCCAGCGGGTGTAGCTGGCATAGTGGTCCGGGTCGTTTTCCTCCCCCAGGTGCTGATGATGCCGCAGATGCAGCACGCGGTAGGCGGTGAAGTTTTGCAGCACCGGGATGGCGCACAGGGAACCGCCGATGCCGTTCAGAAACCGGTTGTGCGACAGCGTGCCATGCACGGCCTCATGGGTGAACAGGCTGATGCCATGCAGGGAGGCCGCCGCGAGAAGGTACAGCGGTGCCAGCAGCAGCCATTGCCAGGTCTGGGTGACCTCTGCCGCGATCGTGCAGGCGGCCCAGGCCGCCGCCCCATACAGCCCGGCGAAGATAAAAAGGCGCAGCACATGCCGGCCAGCGGCCCGCGTGTGGCAGAGGCGCAGGAGCTCAGGCGGCAGCGAGGGCGGAGACAGGCTCATGATGGCGGGTGGGTTGGGCTTCCTCCAAAAGGTCCTCATAGAGGCGGTTAAAGACATGCAGGCCCAGCCGCACGCCATCCTGCACAGCGGCGCGGTGCTCGCCTCCGCTGTCCCAGGCCCCGGCGACAATCTGGAAAAAATCCGCCGCATGGCGTTGGTCTATCTCTGCGTGGAGCTTGTAGTGAACGAGGTCGTCAAAGGGAATCCACCCCTGCTTCACCACCTGCTCGCCAATGAGAGCGGAGATGTCGGCAAAGGCATGTTCGATAA
>DMMK01000740.1 GCA_003453085.1 Verrucomicrobiales bacterium | reverse complement strand
TCACCTACCAGTGGTTGAAGAACGGTGTGCCGCTGGCGGATGGTGGACGCATCTCGGGCGTTACGACGGCCATCCTCACCATCACCAATGCAGGTGTGGCGGATGATGATTTTTACAGCGTGGAAGTGTCTGGTGGGACACCGACGAACACCGTCACCAGCACTCCGGCAAAGCTGAATGTTCTTTATGGCCCAGTGGTGGTGAGCAGTCCTGACAATGCCACGCCAGAACGAGGGGCAACGCTGACGTTGGCCGCTGAGGTTTTGGCGGCGACTCCGGCTTCCTATGAATGGCGGCGCGATGGGGTTTTGATCCAGAACAGCGGGCGCTATTCGGGAGCCAATACAGCCACCCTGGTGATCGTCGGTGCGAACAATGCTGACGACGGTCTTTACACACTCACCGTGACGAATGGACAAGGCTCGGCCAGCACCACCCCCGCCTCCGTGATGGTGAACCAGGTCGCAGCCGACCGCGATCCTGCACTGGTGGCACTGGGTACGACGAGCACGAACTCGAGCAATTATGTGAATGCCTTTCTGCATCTTCCTGATGGGCGCACACTCATCGGCGCCCGAGGCGGCATCGCTGGAAACCCTCTCAATGGCGGCCCCACGAATGTTGGAAATCAATTGGTCGTGATTGATGCGGAGGGTCGTGCCACAGGACCTTTGGCCGGCAATTTCAGCGGCAGCAATTCCAGTGTGAACGGATTCTTCCGTCAGCCCGATGGCAAGATTCTGGTGTTTGGCAATTTCACCAGTGTCGCCACCGTCGAGGGCGCTGGGCGCACGCGCCTGTCCCGCCTGAATGCAGATCTCTCCTTGGATACATCCTTCCTGCCCGTGGGGCCTTCTAGTGCGCCTGCGGCGGTGATTGCCGATGGCCTGGGGCGGATCTATGTGGCGGGTGGTTTCGCGGGGTATGGCGGCAACAGCGGCTACAACAATCTCGTTCGCCTGAATCCGGATGGCAGTCTGGACACCACGTTCAAACTCGAACTGAACAACGATGTGAATGCGATGCAGTTGCTGCCCAATGGGAAGATCCTGGTGGCGGGCAACTTCAACAGCTACGGTCCATCCGGTGCGACCACGACGATCCCGAGCCTCATTCGTCTGAATGCTGATGGCACGCTGGACAGTACCTTTGTTCCGGCCTTGCTGGCTGGCCCGATCGCTACCACGGCGGTGGATGCTTCAGGCCGCATTCTTGTCGCTCGCAATGCATCTCCTTTCGGGCTGCTGCGGCTGCTGCCCGATGGTGCTGCCGATGCCTCGTTCAGCTTCACGGCTACGCTGAGCAATCCGCCCTCGGTGATGACAACCCTGCCGGATGGCAAGGTGCTGGTGGGTGGCAACTTTACCAGTCCGACGAACCGTTTTTTCCGTCTGAATGAAGACGGCAGCCTGGATGACGGCTTCAATGTCGGCACAGGGTTCAATAACGGCAGCATCACCGCCATTGAGGTGGACTTTCAGGGCCGCCTCTGGATCTCAGGTTTCAGCTTCACCACCTACAAGGGGGTAGCGGCCAACCGCATGGTCATCCTTCAGGGAGATGGGCCGGTGCTCCGTTTCATCACGCACCCGGCTAGTCAGGTGGTGGATGTGGGCACGGCTTCGCTCCAGTTCAGCGCCAGTGCGACCGGCAACAACGGCTTTGCTTTCCGTTGGAAGAGAAACGGCATGCCACTCAATGATGGCGGTCGTGTCTCGGGGGTGACTACGGCGACTCTGACGATCTCCAATGTCATCATCGGTGATGCGGCCAACTACACTGTGACCGTCACCAGCCCGGATGATGAAGTGACGAGCAACAGCGCCCTGCTGACGGTGCTTTCCGGTCCTGAGATTCTCAGCTCTCCGACGGACCGGACCGTAGATACAGGCGCTACCGTGACCTTCAGTGGCACGGCCCGGGGTGCCGGGACGCTGAACTACCAGTGGCTCCTGGGAGATGTCGCACTCAGCAATGGCAACGGAGTCAGCGGAGCCACCACGCCCACCCTCACGCTCACGGGCGTGGACTTTGCCGATGCAGGCAACTATCGCCTGCGCGTCACGAATACCATTTCCACGGTGACATCGGGAACGGCCAACCTGACGGTGGAGCGCAGGCCGGATGCGCTTGCTGGTGATCGCCCTCAGCCGACTTTCAACAACGAGGTCTTTGCCATTCATTTGTATGATGATGGTTCATATTTGGTGGGCGGTGATTTCACCAGCGTATCTGTGAACGGAGCCACCTCCGTCAACCGCGGACGCTTGGCGAGGTTCCTGGCGGACGGTACGCTGGATCCCAACTTTTCCCCGAGCTTTAACAACGGCATCCGTGCGATTGCCGTGGATTCGGAAGGGCGCATCTTTGTGGGTGGCGACTTTACCAGCGTGAATATCGGGGGCACCGTGACGAACGTCACCCGCGTGGCCCGCTTCACCCCAGCCCGCGCACTGGATACGGCCTTTAATACGGTGACGGCTGGCCCTAATCAAGGTGTGTACGCTCTTGCCGCAGTGGGTGATGGCTCCGTTTACATCGGCGGAAAATTCACGCAGATCGGCACGAATAATTCGGCCGCTGTAAACCGAATGGCACGCCTGGGAGCGAATGGGGCTGTGATGACCAGCTTCACCTCTGGTGCGGTCAATGACGTCAACTGCATCCATCGGCTGGCGAATGGCACGCTGTATGTCGGTGGCATCAGCAACACCTGGGGCAGCAATGCCATGGCGCGGCTGGTGAAGCTTTCAGCCGCCGGAGTTCGTGATGGCAACTTTGTCTCACCCGACATTTTCACGATTGTCTATGACGTTTTGCAACTGCCCAACGGCTCTTTGTTCGTCGGCGGCAATGTAGGTGGCCAGCCCTATCTGAAAAGGCTGAACGCGGCGACCGGGGCTGATCTGGGATTCTCCATCACAGGCCACCTCAGCGTGGTGAATACGGTGGCGCGGCAGCCTGATGGCAAGCTGCTCTCGGGGGCTAATGCAACCTTCATTCGCATGGACGAGAGTTTCGTTCGTGACACAGGAATGGCGGTGTCCCTGGACAGCAAGGTGAACGACATCGCTGTGGATCCCCAGGGGCGCATTTATGTGGGAGGCAGCTTCACCACTCTCAATCAAGTGACGCGTCACCGCTTCGCGATTCTGAACGGCGGCGATTTTGATTCGCGGGATGGCCTGCTGCCGCCTCAGACGATCACCTTTGCCCAACCTGCGAATCGCACCTTCAATCCGGCGGCGAACAGCCTCCAGGTGAGCGCCACATCCAGCTCCAGCCTGCCGGTCTCCATCGGGGTGACCAGCGGTCCGGCCACGCTCAATGGCAGCACCCTGACCATCACCGGGGCAGGGGAGGTGACGCTGACGGCCACCCAGGCGGGTAATGAAAACTTCTCCGCCGCCACACCGGTGGTGCGCACCTTCACGGTGGCCAAGGCGACGCAGACGATCAACTCCGCAGCCCTGTCGGATCGTGGGAGGTTCAGCGTTCCCTTCACCCTCAGCGCCACCGCCAGTTCCGGGCTGCCGGTGAGTTTTGAGCGGGTGTCTGGCCCGGCTACTTTGAG
>DMMK01000488.1 GCA_003453085.1 Verrucomicrobiales bacterium | reverse complement strand
CTGACTACGGATCAGAAGGTTAGTGGTTCGAATCCACTGGGGTGCACCAAAGCTAAACAAGCTTGGTGCACCTGTTTCATTCCGTGAGCGGGCACTTTCAAAAGACCTCCAAGAGGTGTTTTTCACGTCGTGCCCAATATCACAAATGACGCTTCGTTTGATGGATGTTTTCTTTTATGAGTCATAGACAGGGTAGCACTCATGATTGGGCCCGGCTGGCAAACGTTGGGCATTTCCGATCTTGTCTTGGCGTCAGTACGATTTGGGATTTGTCCAAGTTTTGATCCCGCCCATAGTGAATTCCCGAACCGCTGCTGCCATGGAGACAAACCCTTATGCCCCACCTCTGGCCGATCTATCTGGCCCAGGAAAAGCACTGGAGGTTGAAACTATTCGAAAGGCCCATCTGAATGCTGAGGGTAACCTGCAATCGATAGGAGGCATCTATGTGCTGGGGGCGGCTTTACTGCTGGCCACGTTGGTGAATATCGGGTTGAAATGGGGCGCCGCCAACCCGCCGAACGGCCTATTGATAGCCGTTCTGTTCGTGGGAGCTCTGGTGCATGGGACGGTGGGGCTGGCGCTTTTTCAACTCAAAGCCGGGGCACGCTGGCCTAGCACTGTGCTTGCACTGCTGGGCCTGGTGGGATTTCCGATTGGCACCGCGATTGGTTTTTATATCCTGTATCAGGTGCACAATCGGTGGGGCCGATTCATCCTCTCGCCAGAGTACATGGCCATCCGCGCGGAGACACGACACCTGGATGCCAAAACGAACGGATTCCGGCTGCTGCTGCTAGGCGTGCTGTTGGTTTTCCTATTGTGCACTTTCCTGTTTCTTCAGCTTTCCTGAAAATGCTGCCCAGGGGTTGCGCACCTATCGGGAAACTCTGCTGCTGGGGGTTGCGGAAATATGAACGAGGCGAAAAACGGCACACCCGCCAATATTCCTGCGGAGCATGGACTCTGGCAGGGTTGACTTACCGCATTCTCCCCGTCATTCTGAATGCCTATGGGACTTTTTGATTCTTTGGCCAAGCAGGCGCTGGGTGGCATTTTCGGAGGCAGCAGCAAACAGGGCGACATGCTCACGGGATTGCTGAACCAGGCCGGTGGTCTGGGTGGGCTGATGCAGCAATTTCAGCAGGCCGGCCTGGGGGATACCTTTGCTTCCTGGGTCTCCAAAGACGAGAATCAGCCCGTGCAGCCCGCCCAACTGGAGGCCGCCCTGGGCAGCGATGCGATCAAGGATCTCGCTGGCAAGCTGGGCTTTGATGCGAAGATGGTGCTACCGCTGCTCTCGCAGTTCCTCCCGCAGATCATTGATCGGCTGACCCCGAATGGCAGCATTGAGGACACGCATCCCTCCGCTGACAAACTGCAGGATGTCCTGACCGGAGTGATGAAAAGCGGTCTGGGCGGCCTGTTCGGCGGACGTTCCTGATCCACCGCACGCGCAGCCGCAGGTTTCTCTGTTCTTCCGCTGCCGCAGAGACGTAAGTGATGGGACTTTCCTCATGACAGTCCTGTCGTCTTGAAGTCCATTCCGTTCACGTCATCCCCCGATGCTGCGTCTCGCCCTCAAAATGCTGTTTGGTGACACTGGCAAGTACCTCATGCTGGTGGCTGGCCTGGTGTTTGCCACCTTTCTGATGGCGCAGCAGACGGCGGTTTTTTGCGGCCTGATGAGCTGGACTACCGCGACCTTGAAAAACGTGCCCGCACCCATTTGGGTGGTGGAGGCCAGGGTGGAGCAGGTGAATGAAACCAACCCCCTGCTGGATACCGATGTGGCCCGGGTGCGCAGTGTGGACAGCGTTGCCTGGGCCTCACCTCTCTATTCCGGCATCCAGCGCGTGCGCCTGGAGAACGGCAATTTTAAGATCATCCAACTCATTGGCATTGATGCCACCACGCTGGCGGGGGCACCGGTGAAGCTGCTGGAAGGTCGGCTAGAAGACCTTCGCCTGCCGCATGCTGTGATCATTGATGACCTCGGGGTGACCCGGCTCTCGAAAGAGAAGGGTGGCAAGGTGAAACTGGGCGACATCTTTGAAATCAATGACCAGGAGGCCCGTGTGGTGGGCATTGCGGACACCATGCAAAACTTCTCCGGCGGCCCGTATGTGTGGACGACCTACGAGCGCGCGCTGCAATACACGCCACCTCAGCGCAAGATGCTTTCCGCCGTGATTGCCGCCCCGCGTGAAGGCATCAGCGAAGCTCAGTGCGTGGCTGACATTGAGAGTGAAACGGGGCTGAAGGGATACCTGAACAAAGGTTTTAACTGGAATGATTTCACCGCTGAAAAGCCGCCTGCTATTCAGGATTTCAATACGACGACCGTGGCCTGGTACATCCGCAATACCGGCATCCCCATTAGCTTTGGCATTACGGTGGTGGTGGGATTCATTGTGGGAACCGCCATCTCCTGCCAGACCTTTTACTCCTTCGTTCTGGAGAACATGAAGCATCTGGGCGCGCTGAAAGCCATGGGGGCCTCCACTTGGACTCTGTGCATGATGCTGCTCACGCAGGCGATCACGGTGGGCCTCATCGGTTACGGCATTGGGATGTTCTTCACGGCCGGGTTTGCCAAAGGGGCCCTGGCCAATGAACAGCCGCCTTTTTACATGCCCGAGGCCGTGCCACCTGTCGTGCTGGGAGTCATTGTCGTCATCTGTATGCTGTCCGCGCTCCTCGGTATTTGGCGTGTCGCGAGGCTGGAACCGGCAATGGTTTTCCGTGGCTGATCATGTCTGAAGTTGCTGCCCCATATGCCGCCCGTGTGCGCGGATTGAACAAGTCCTTTGGCGACGGGGCCTCGCGCCTGCACGTGCTGAAGGATGTGGACATGGACGTGAAGCAGGGGGACATCACCATGCTCATCGGACCTTCGGGCTGTGGCAAGACGACCCTCATCAGCATCCTGGCCGGTACATTGAAACCCGATGCTGCGACTCAGGAGCTGAACGTGCTGGGGCAGGATCTGCAAAAGATGACCAGCGGTGCCATCACTCGATTTCGTGCCCAAAACATCGGCTTCATTTTCCAGGCCTTCAATCTCATTCCCACGCTCAGCCTAGCAGAAAACGTCAGCGTGCCTTTGCTCATCCGGGGCGTGCGATCCGGCGTGGCGGAAAAAAGGGCGCGTGAGGTGCTGGCGCTGGTCGGCCTGGGAGACCGGGCCAAGAGTCGGCCTAACCAACTTTCAGGCGGTCAGCAGCAGCGTGTGGCCATCGCCCGCGCCCTGGTGCATGAGCCGCGCCTGATCATCTGTGATGAGCCGACGGCCGCGCTGGATGCGAAGAATGGGCAGCTCGTGATGGAGCTGTTTGAAAACGTGGCGCGCAGCCCGGAACGTGCGGTCCTGATCGTCACCCATGACAACCGCATTTTTCCTCACGCGAACCGCATCGCCTCCATGGATGATGGGCGCATCGTGGAAGTGCACGACATTGATGCCAGCCACCCGCTGCCGGAAAATCTCCGGCATGGGTTTCACCAGTAAAGCCTGTGAGGCTTAGACCAGTTTCCAAAAACCTTGTCCGAAAAGCGGCGACGGGGCGGGACGACTGGCTTCGTTACTCGCTTGGCTGTTATGTTCAAATAGCAGCCTTCGCTCCTGCCTTGCCATTTATCCCGCCGCGCCTGCCTTTTCAATCGGACAATCT
>DMMK01000732.1 GCA_003453085.1 Verrucomicrobiales bacterium | reverse complement strand
AATGGGTGGGATGCAGGGTTTTGTCAGTCTGCCCCCCTCCATGCGCAGCCGCTGCTCTCCGCAGGAACGTTTGAAAAAGCTGACCGACAGCGGCGGCAGTCCCGAGTGCGAACGTGCGGTTTCCGCCTCCCTGGAGTGGCTGAAACAAAAGCAAGGCCCCGATGGTGCCTGGAACGGTATGGGCAGCAAGTCCGCGATGACGGGCCTCGCCCTCCTCTGCTACCTCGGTCGCTGTGAAACACCGGACTCCCCTTTCTATGGCGATACTGTCATGAAGGGCATTCTTTACCTCATCGAGACGAGCAAAAAGAATCCTCATGGGATGATCTGTGAAGACATTTACAACAACGGCTCCACTTACGCTCACGGCATCGCCACTTATGCTCTCGGCGAGATGTACACCCTGGCCCGTCTGGGCAGCAAGGAACTGCCTGGCATGCGTGAGGCCTTCGAAAAAGGCGTGAAGCTCATCATTGAAAACCAGAATGAGCGCGGCTCCTGGACCTATGGTGGCAAGGATGCCGGCATGACCACCGCTTACACGAAGAACAGCAAAGGAGAGGATCTCTCCGTCGCTGGCTGGCAGTTCCAGGCCCTCAAGGCCGCCAAGAACTCCGGCCTGAAAATTCAGGGCCTGGACTCCGCCATCAAAAAATGCACCGAGTATGTGCTGGCCAAGCAGACCAAGGACGGCGGCTTCGGCAATCCCGACCGCGACAAGCACTACAACCAGTGGAGCCTCACCGGTGCCGGATCCCTGGCCCTTCAGACGATGTCCAAAGGCCACACCGCCCCCCTGAAAAAAGCCATCGGGTTCCTCCGTGGTTTCCTGGAGGCTGAGCCTCTCGACTGGAACAAAAACTGCAACCCCTACTGCTGGTACTACTACACCCAGACCTTCTTCCAGGCTGGTGGGGACGACTGGAAATTCTACAACCAGCAGTTTCTGCCGCAGATCCTGGCCGCCCAGCAGCCCGATGGCAGCTTCAAAAAAGGCCGCCCCAACTGGCCTGCCGGGGACGCCACCGATCCCGTTTACCGCCAGACTCTTTGCACCCTCATGCTGGAGGTTTACTACCGCTACCTGAAGGTGGCCGACCGCGACGAAGAAAGCTTCTTTGACCGCTAGTCCTCGCCATTTCCAGCGCAGATTCTGGATGCGAATCCGCTGTGCCTCCGCCAGCATGGAGGCATGAGTTCAGACGCATCTTCCCCCTCCCATTTTGATTTCATTGTCATCGGTGGCGGCAGCGGTGGTTACGCCGCCGCACGTACGGCCCATTCGTTAGGCCTTAGCGTCGCCGTGGTGGATGGGGCGGCGGAACTCGGAGGCCTCTGCATCCTGCGTGGCTGCATGCCCAGCAAGACCCTCATCGAATCTGCCGACCGTAACCTCAGCATCCGTCGCGCGACCGAATTCGGGCTCAAGGCTCAGCCGCTCGGCGCAGACATCCGGGCCATCCGTGACCGCAAGCGCACCCTCATTGCCGACTTTGCAGGCTATCGCCAGCAGCAGCTCCAGGACGGACGTTTTATCCTCTACCGCGCCCACGCCTCGTTCACCGGTTCGCACACGATTGAACTCCAGCCGCGCGACGGTTCGGACTCCTTTCAACTCATGGGCAAGACCTTCTGCATCGCCACCGGTTCCGTCCCCACTGTGCCACCCATCCCCGGTCTCGCCGAGGCTGGCTTCTGGACCAGCGACGAAGTGCTGGATGCAGAGTCCCTGCCGGAATCCTTCGCCGTTCTCGGTGGCGGAGCCATCGCCCTGGAGATGGCGCATTACCTGGAAGGCGTTGGCCGAAAAGTGGCCCTCATTCAGCGTGGCCCCCAGTTCCTCACAGGGTTGGATCCGGAATGCAGCACCGTTTTGGAGCAGGCCTACACCCACCGTGGCATCACCTGCCATCTGGGCACCAGCATCCACAAGGTCACGGCGGCCCATGGCCGCAAGCACATCGAGTATCGGCATAGGGACAAGGAGCAAAGCGTCACGGTGGATCAGATCCTTGTCGCCATGGGCCGCGGCCCCGCCACCGATGGCCTGAATCTGGATGCGGCTAATGTCAGCCTAACCAAAAAGAAGATCGTCATTCAGCCAACCATGCAAAGCACCCAGCCCCACATCTTTGCCGCAGGCGATGTGTGCAGCCCGCTGGATGTCGTTCACGTGGCCATCCAGCAGGGAGAGATCGCCGCACGCAATGCCCACCGCCTCATTAATGGCCAGCCCGTGGAGGAAAAAGCCGACTACCGCCTGCTCCTCTTCGGTGTGTTTTCTCATCCCCAGGTCGCCTCGGTAGGCGCAGGGGCTGCAGAGCTGGAGAAAGCCGGTACACCTTTTGTCTCCGCCTCCTATCCCTTCAACGATCATGGCAAGTCCATGTGCATGGGCGAGACGGAAGGTTTTGTGAAAATGCATGCCCATCGTGAAACGGGCGAAATCCTCGGTGCCACCTGCGTAGGGCCTCACGCCACCGAGCTGATTCATGAGGTCGTCATCGCCATGCATTACCGATCCAAGGTGCAGGACTTCATGGCCATTCCCCACTATCACCCCACCC
>DMMK01000703.1 GCA_003453085.1 Verrucomicrobiales bacterium | reverse complement strand
TCTGTGCGCAAGCTGCCCTCCTTCTATCTGCCGTTCTTCCGGCGCGGCTGGTGGGGCCGGCTGGCAGGGCTTTTTTTGGCCCCTGGCTGGATGCATGGCTTTCTTTATTCTCTGTTGCTGGCAGGGATCTGCATCGCCTTGGTCAGGGGGCCGGATGCAGCGAACATCTGGCTGGTGGCCTGCTGTGTGTGGGCCTCGGTATTTTTCGCCCAGTTGCTGGCCTTTCGCCGCACGGGAGAATACCTCAGCGCCACCTTTGCAGGGGCGTGCATGCTGGCCTTTTTCACCATGCTGAGTTTCATGGTCCAAACATCCTCCCGTAAGGAGGAACTGAAGTGGCTGAACTGCCTCTTCCCCATCAATACCATGTCCATGGCCCATCAGGGCAGCACGGCAGGAATCCACTATTACGATCTCGGCCTCATCGCCAACGGGGTCTGGCCTTTCCTGCTGTTTCTCCTCGCTCTGCGGGCTTTCCGCCAAACTCGTCCGGCCCGGCTGGAGGCCCATCAACTGGCCAAATCATGAACACGTCTCCACTGACCCTCCTGCGTGACTTTGATGACCGCCTGAGCCCGATGGTGGTGAAGGAGCTGCGTCATGGGCTGCGCACACGGATGTTCACCTCGGTGCTGACGGTGATCCAACTCTGCATGATCCTCATCGTAGGGTCAGGAGTTCTCGGGGGGGACATGGAGGTGATCAGCAATCTCTTTTGGGGTTTTGCCCTGGCTGCGCTGCTGGTCGCGCTGCCGCTGAGGGGATTTGGCACCCTGTCGGGAGAGTTTGGCAGCGGGACGATGGACATGCTGACGCTGACTTCCATCCCTTCGCTGAGGATCGTTTTTGGGAAGTGGTCCGCGCTGTTCAGTCAGTCGCTGCTGCTCGGGGTTTCCTTGCTGCCTTACATGGTGGCGCGGTATCATTTTGGCGGGGTGGAGATCTTCCAGGAGGGCATCGCCCTGCTGGTGACAGTGCTGGCCTCCGGTCTGGCCACAGCCGCGTTTGTGGCTTTTTCCTCCCAGCGTTCGGTGATCCTGCGCCTGTTTTTGGGGGTGGGTCTTCTGTTCTCGCTCATCCCCGTGACGGCCTTCGTCTTTGTGATGATCAATGAGTCCGGCGGTGACCGCGCGCTGAGCGAGTTTCTCGCCCTTAGGATGTGGGAGCAGGTGGGCATCGTCGGCGGCCTGCTGTTGGTTTCCTGCTATGGGGTCTATACTCTTTTGGCCCTCGGAGCCTCGCGGATCGCCCCCATTTCCGAGAACCACAGCACGGGCAAAAGGCTCATCCATCTGGTGGTGCTGGGCCTGCTGGCCGCCGTGGGAACGGGCCTGTGTTTTCACCCCGATGACGAGGCTTTCTTTTGGGTTTATGTCCCCTCCGTTGTTCTGACTTTCGTGGTGGGGGTGGATGTGCTGACGGAGGAGATGCCGCGCTTTCCCAGCGTGGTGCAGGGGCTGGCGAAGTGGGGAAAGCCGGGCCGCCTGCTGTATCCTGGCTGGGCGAGCGGAGTGTGGTTTTATTCTTTGTTAGGCGCGCTTAACTTGGGCATGCTGACCCTTTATGTTGGTCAAAGATCTTGGTCGGATATGGAGGAGTCGTTTTTGTGGGTCGCTGGCATGCTGCTGTCGGCGGTGGTGCCGGTCTGTCTGCGGATTAACAAGACCAACCGTTTTGCCAACTGGTGGGTGGTCAACATTGGGCTGGGGGTGGCGGGTGTGCTGCTGTCCATCTTTGTGAATATCAGCGATGCCAAGGAGGGGAGTTTTCTTGGGTGCATCACTCCGGTGACCGGGCTCTTCGCTGCGACGAACCATTACCAGTTTGAGGATGAAATCCTGGTGGCCACCGCCCTGGTCGGCCTTGGCTGGCTGGTGGCGGCCCTGGTGCTGGTGTCCCGTGAAAACAAGGTTTACGCCCTTTTGGAAACTGAGGCTCTGGAGCTGGATGACCGTTCCAAAAGTTCATGAACATGCTGCCTGACATGGCCGAACTGCAGAGGCTCCAGGCGCAGGCGCGGGAGTGGGCACGTGTGCTGAAGCTGCCCTTTCGCCAGCAGCGCTGGCGGGGCCACAGTGGGGAATTCCAGGGCACGGGCGTGGGCAGCAGTCTCGATTTTCAGGATCACCGCGTTTACATTCCCGGGGATGACCCGCGCCAGATCAACTGGCAGGCCTATGCCCGCACGGGCACCTACACGATGAAGCTCTACCGGGAGGAAGTCCGCCCGCTGGTGGACCTAATCCTGGATGTGTCTGACTCCATGTTTGCCTACCCGGCGAAGCAGCAGCGTGTGCTGGAACTGCTGGCCTATGCGGCGGAGGCGAGCCTGCAAACGGGAGCCACGCTGCGGTGTTTTGTCGTGCGCGGTGCCGGGCACAGGATGCTGGAGACGGACCTGCTTTTGTCGGGGCGCTGGCCGGGGGAGCTCTCCTCCCTGCCCGCTAGTGCCGAGGCTCCGGCTTTGGCACGCCTGCCTTTGCGTGCCGGTGCTTTGCGGCTGTTCATCAGCGATCTGCTGTTCGCGACGGAGCCGGAGACCTTGCTGGGCTGCCTGAGCCAGCGCAATGGGCGGGGCATAGTGCTGGCACCCTTTGCCGAGGAGGAGGCCAGCCCGGCCTGGGATGGCAATTACGAATTCCAGGATGCCGAGACGACGCATCTGCATGAGCACCGGATCGAGCCCGACATTCTTCGGCGCTATCTTCAGGCCTACGCACGTCATTTTCAGCTTTGGAAAACGGCGGCGGCCAAGCATGGCGTGGCTCTGGTGAGGGTGCCTGCCGGGCTGGGCTTTGTGGAGGCGCTGCGGACGGAAGGGATTCCCTCCGGCGGCATTGAGGCGGCCTGAGGTCAGGTCTCTTTGCGACCGCGCAGGGCGGCACGCACCATGAGCACCTCGCCCACGTTTTCCGCCGTCAGCAAGCCGACGAGCTTTCCTGAAACGGGATCAATCACCGGCATGGCAGGGCAGGGGGTGGCACGCAGCCTCTCAAGACCCTCTCCCAGGCTGATGACGGCGGTGACAGAGTCTGGGCAAGTTTCCAGTAC